>JBEBJC010001308.1:0-2163 GCA_040080105.1 Myxococcota bacterium | reverse complement strand
AGGTCGCGCTCCGGTCGGAGGTCTGGAGCTGAGCTCGGGTCAGTGGGCGTCGGCCCAGGTCCGACCCACCCCGATCTCCACCTCGAGCGGGACGTCGAGCGCGGCCGCGCCCTCCATCGCCGCGCGCACCACCGGCACCACCGACTCGACCTGGTCGAGCGGGACGTCGAGCACCAGCTCGTCGTGGATCTGCAGCACGATCGACGCCCCGGACCCCGCGAGCGCCCGGTCGATCGCGAGCATCGCCGCCTTGCACAGGTCGGCCGCCGAGCCCTGGATCGGGGTGTTGGTCGCGATCCGCTCGCCGTACGACCGCTCGGTCGGGTCGTTGCTGAACAGCTCGGGCACGTACCGGCGACGGCCGAGCACGGTCGACACGTACCCGTCGACGTACGCAGCCGCGACCACCGACTCGCGCCACGCGTCGACCCCCGCGTACTGGCGGAAGAACGCCTGGATGTACGTGCGGGCCTCGGCGGTGGGGATCCCGAGCGACTTGCCGAGCGCGAGCGGCCCCTGCCCGTAGATCGTGGCGAAGTTCACCGTCTTGCCGACGTTCCGCTGGGCCGGGGTCACCGCGTCGACCGGGACGCCGAACAACGCGCTCGCGGTGGCGCGGTGGACGTCGCGGCGCTCGACGTACGCGGCGCGGAGCGCCGGGTCGCCGGTCACGTGGGCGAGCAGGCGGAGCTCGATCTGGCTCCAGTCGGCCGACACCAGTGCGTGCCCCGGCGACGCCACGAACGCCTCCCGCACCTCGCGGAACTCCTCGGTCCGCACGGGGGTGCGCTGCAGGTCGGGCTCGGTGGTGATCAGCCGCCCTGCGGCCCCCACCGTCTGTTGGAACGTGGGGTGGATCCGTCCGTCCGCCTCGATCGCGGCCAACAACACGTCGGTGTAGGTGTGGATCAGCTTGTCGACCGTGCGCCACCGCAGGACCGGCGCGACCACCGGGTGCTGGTCGACCAGCCCCTCGAGCACCTCGGCGTCGACCGCGTACCCGGTCTTGGTCCGCCGGGTCACCGGCAAGCCGAGCTCCTCGAACAACACCGCCCCGAGCTGGCGGTGGGAGCCCGGGTTGAACGCGCGCCCGGCGAGGGTGGCGATCGTGGCGCCGAGCGCGTCCCGCTCGGCTTCGAGCCGACCGCCGATCCGCTGCAGCACCTCCGGGTCGATCCGCACGCCGCGGAGCTCCATCCGCGCGAGCGCGTCCGACAGCGGCAGGTCGAGCCCCCACAACAGGTCGCCGAGGCTCTCTTCGCGGATCCGGGGCTCGAGCGCTCGCCAGCACGCCCCGGTGGCGTCGGCGCAGTGGCACGCCCACGCGCCGGCCTTGTCCACCGTGAGCTCGGAGAACCGCCGCTGCGACTTGCCCCCGCCGATCAGCGCCCGCAGCGGTTGCAACCCGACGTGCAGGTACTCGCGCGCCACCTGCTCGAGCCGGTGCGGCAGGTGCTTGGTCGGGTCGACCAGGTAGCTCGCGAGGGCGGAGTCCCCGACCACCCCGCGCAGGGTGACCCCGCGCCGCGCCAGCGCGACGGTCGCGCGCTTGCCCTCGTGCACGAGCTTCGGCCGGTCGGGGTTCTCGAGCCACGGCGCGAGCAGCTGCAGCCCGTCGGGGCCGAGGTTCGGGCCCGGGCCGTCGAACGGCAGGTACAGCGCGGTGCCGAGGCGGGGCGACACCGCGATCCCGGTCAGCGCGCCCCGCAGCGGGTCGGGCGCCTCGGTCAACACGTGCAGCGCGACCGGGTCGGGCCCGGAGCACTCCGCGGTCAGCGCGGCGAGGGCCATCGCCGGGGTGTCGCACACGAAGTACCGCATCGGCTGCTGCTTCTCGACCCGCTGCGCCGCCGACGGCGACAGCAGCGACCAGAACTCGAGCTCGAGGTAGATGTCGTCGAGGTCACTCGCCTCGGGCAGCGCGATCGCGAGGTCGGTGACCGAGAGCGGCAGCGGCACGTCGGCGCGCAGCCGCGCCAGCTCCAGCGACAGCTCGCGCCCGGTGAAACGGGCATAGGCGAGCACCTTCTTCAGCGCGCCTTCCAGCTCGCGCACATTCGACCGAATGTGCTTGGCGATGAAGAAGGCGATGTCCTCGGACAGGTCTACCGCCTCGGCTTCCGCTTTCTTCAACACGATAGCAACGCGCATCTCCAGCTCTGG
>JBEBJC010001307.1:0-2164 GCA_040080105.1 Myxococcota bacterium | reverse complement strand
CGGCCGAGGCAGCCCAACACCCGCCGCGTCGCCCACCTCCCCTGGACCACGGCATGGACCCGCATCCGCCCCGGGCAGTGCGGACACGCCATGGCGTCCCCGCCGAACACGCGGAACAGAAGGTCCGCCCAGGGAACCCACGGGGTGTTGCGAGTGGGGGGCAGCTTCACCCGGGCGGGCAGCAGGGTTCACCACCGCCCGCGACGTGTGCACCGAGGGCGCCGGCTACGCCGACGTGGCGCTCGCGCTGGCGATCCGCGACGGCACGGTGCCCGGCGCGCGGGTGGTGCCGAGTGGGCGGGGGATCGCGATCACCGGCGGGTACATGCCGGGGGCCGCCCCGGGCGGGTGCCTGCCCACCGGGTGCGCGATCGTCGACGGCCCCGACGACGCGCGGCGCGAGGTCCGCACCCAGGTGGCCTCGGGGGTGGCGTGGATCAAGGTGTTCGCCGACTGGCCGTGCCGGTCGGCGCCGGGACACCCGCCCGCGGTGTGCCCGACGTTCACCGAGGCCGAGCTCGGCGCGATCTGCGACGAGGCCCGCCGACGCGGCGGGCGACGGGTGGCCGCGCACGTCACCTCCGACGCCGGCGCGCGCCAGGCGATCGGCTGTGGGGCGGCGTCACTCGAGCACCTCGCCCCGATGAGCCGGGAGACCCTCGACCTCGCCGCCGAGCGGGGCGTGTTCGTCGTGCCCACGTTGTCGATCGGCCACTACCTGCCCCCGGACGCGTCCGCGTCCGACGCCGCGCGGCGAGACCGCCAGGTCGACGAGCTGCACGCCACGATGGAGCGCGCGCTCGCCGCCGGGGTGCGGATCGCGTGTGGCACCGACCTCGGGTGTTTCCCCCACGCGCTCGGCAGCCTGCAGGAGCTCCAGCACCTGATCGCGCACGGGATGACCGCGGAGCGGGCGCTGGCGGCGGCCACGTCCGAGGCGGCGGCGCTGCTCGGGATGCCGGAGCTCGGTCGGATCGGCGAAGGAGCGGCGGCCGACCTGGTGGTGTTCCAGGCCACCGCGCCGTTCGACCTCGGGGCGACGCTCCGCTCCCGGCCGGTGCGGGTGGTGCGCGCGGGCCGGTGAGCCAGGTCAGGGGCGCCACGCCCCGCGGAACCCCACCGTGGTGGTGCGCACGAACGCCTCCAGCCGCGCGCGCCCGGCCGACCGGGCGTACCGGGCGTCGAGCGCCCACGCGCCGCCGCGCACCATCCGCAGCGCCCGAGGGTCGAGCGCGCCCTCGGACGGCTCGGGCACCGGGTCGGGGTCCGCCGGGCGGTCGAGCCGCTCGAGGCACCACTGCTGCACGTTGCCGGCGACCCCGCGCACGCCGTACGGGCTCTCGTCGACCGGGAACCCGCCGACCCGGGCGGGCGCGCGGTCCCCCGCGTGGCTGTCGGTCATGCACGCCCACGACGGGTCGAACCGGTCTCCCCACGGGAAGATCCGCCCGTCGACGCCGCGAGCCGCCTTCTCCCACTCGTACTCCCCCGGCAAGCGCCACCGCCGGCCGGTGCGCTCGGCCCACCACTCGAGGTACGCGCGGGCCCCCCACCAGTCGACCTGCATCACCGGCCAGTCGAGGTCCCACACCTCGCCGTCGGTGTCGGGCACGAGCCGGTACCGACCGTCGGGCCCGCGCTCGCACACCGGCGCGCCCCGACCGGCGGCGGCGAGCTGCTGCGGGGCGCGGAGCTCCGCCTCGTCCGACCGCCCCGACGCCACCAGGGCGTCGAGGAACACCAGGTACTCGCGCAGGGTCACCGGGTGGCGGGCCACCACCACCGCCGGACACCACCGGCGCACCGGCGGAGCGACGAGCACGACGTCGCCGCCCGACCGGAACGGGCCCGCGGGGACGTACACCTCACCCGGCCCGAGCGCGCCCTCCGGCGGCAGCCACACCGGCTCGGGCTCGGTCCCGCCCGGCGGGACCCCGTCCCAGTGGGCGCCCCGCTCGATCCACACCGGGTACCGCACGTCCATCCGCCCGGGGCACCGGATCACCGCGACGTACGACCCGAACGGGACGGCGCGCGCGACGATCGGCGTCGGGCCGAGGTCGATCGGGTCGACCGGCACCAGCCGGCGGGCCTGCTCGCGGTACGTCCACAGCTCGACCGTCGCCCCGGGCGGGTCGGTGACCAGCGTGAGCGCGCCGTCGCC
>JBEBJC010001306.1:0-2165 GCA_040080105.1 Myxococcota bacterium | reverse complement strand
TCCCGGCCCCGAGCACCACCGCCTCGAACCGGTCGAGCCACGCCTCGTCGTCGAGTGGATCGGCCGGGGTGACCACCGCCGCCACCAGCTCGCGCGCGAGCCCGCCGAGCGCCGACGCGATCGGGGCCTCCGCCCCGAGCAGCGCGCAGGTACACGACACGAGCTCGGCGAACGCGCGGGCGATCGCCTCGGTGTCGGCGCCCTCGTCTCGTCGTTGATCGAGCGCGGACACCGCCCGCACCATCGGGTGCAGCGGGTGGCCGTCGGTGCGCAGCACCAGCCCGAGCTCGGCGAACGTGCGGTGGGGCGGGTCCTGCTGGAGCAACTTCCACAGGAACCGGACCCGATCGGCGTCGGTGGCGAGCTCGCGCAGGATCCGCTCGGTCTGCACCGCGACCTGACCGGCGACGAACCCGTCCTGGATCCCGCCGATCCGGAGCACGTTCGCCGGATCGAGCGCCACGTCGCGCAGCAGCGTGCGGCTGGTGAGCGCGCGCTCCGCCAACAACACACACAGGCTCGGCTCCCCCACGTCCGCGACGTCCCCGCGCAGCGCGCGGTCTCCCGCGGCCGGGTGCGCCACCCGCACCACCGACGGCCACGACAGCGGCGCCACGTCGTCGGTGCGCATCAGCAGGCGGGTCTCGGCGAGCAGCGCCGCGCGGCGCCGGTGGGGGACGACCTCGAACCGGTCGGGGTCGAGCAGCGAGCCGAGGCGGCCGATCAACGCGTCGACCGGCTCGGCCGCCGGCGCGCGCCCCAACCGCCACCCGAGCGCGCTGGCCGCCTCCCCGGCCTCCGCCTGCATCTGCTCGACCGCGCTCGCGTCGCCCTGATCGGCGAACCACGCCGCGGTGTTCAGCCACTCCCACAGCGCGTCGGCGCGGCCCGGCTTCCACCGCGGCGCGATCAGGGCGGCCCGGATCGCCGCTCGACCCGGCCCCGGGGGCAGCGCCGCGAACAGCTCGCGGAACGCCACCTCGGACAGCTCGTCGGGGCCGAGCTCGCGCGCGCGCTGGACCAGGTGGGGATCGAGCTCGGGCGCGGCCACCCGCGCGAGCGCGGTGAGCCCGAGCACCACGACCGATCGATCGGCGTCGTCGGACGGCAGCGGCATCGACGCGAGCCGCCCGGGGGGGAGCCCCGCCTCGTCGCGGCCGAGCGCGCGCCAGCAGCACCCGAGGTACAACACGTGGCGTCGGTGGTGCGCGCCGCGCCCGTCGGTGGGGCGGCCGAGCCCGGTCTTCGGGAACCGATCCCCGAGGTCGGCGAACGTGCTGGCCCACGCGGCCACGAGCTCGTCCCGCAGCGGGGCGTCGTCGAGCGCCAGCGCTGCCCACGCCCGGGCGACCGCGGGCCAGGTCTGGCGCCGCCGCACGTGGAACGCGACCTGCAGGACCCGCCGGATCGACGGATCGACGACCGGCCGGAGCTGCTCGAACACCCGCGCCCACACGACGAGCTCGCGCTCGGACAGCCCGAGGGCGTCGTGGTACGGCCACACCCCGAGGGCAGGGTCCCCGATCAGCGGGGCGAGCAGCTGCCCGTCGGCGAGGTTCCGGTCCTTGAGCAGCCACGCGCCGAGGCTCGCAGGGTCGCCTCCCTTCACGTACAGCTCGGACACCTTCGCGAGCGCGCGCAGCCCTACCCCCTCCCCGCGGGGGGCGCGCCCGACCCCACGGAAGGCGCGGGCCCGCGCGCGGAGCTCTCCTGCGCTCGCCGGTGTCCGATCCCACGCGAGCAGGTCTCGCGCGAGCGCCTCAGCGTCGGCGGACACTGATCCCCTTGCCGTCGGTCGTCTGCAGCAGCACCACCGGCCCCTCGACCTCCGGCAGCGGCTGGCCGCCCACGTCCTGCACGTTGTCGACCACGATCGGCAGCCACTCTTTGTCGAGCACCCGCCGGATCGCCGCGCGCAGGAACATGTCGGCCACGACCTGGCGCCCGCGGCTGGCGAGCCACCACGGCCGCCCGTCGATCGACACGGTGACCGCGGGGTTGTCGCCGAACGTGAGCGTCACCGGGCCGAGGTCGCCGAGGCTCAGCGCCTGGCGCGCAGCGACCGCCGACGGCGCCGCCCGCACCGCCTCGAGCAGCGCCGACAGCCTATCGTAGCTCTTGGTGGTCACCGCGACCCGCTCGGTCTCCCGCGCGACCGCCACCTG
>JBEBJC010001305.1:0-2165 GCA_040080105.1 Myxococcota bacterium | reverse complement strand
GTCGTGGATGCGGACGAGCGCGTAGCCGGTCGACGCCTTGAGCCGCCCGCCGGCGTTGCCGAGGGTGAGCACCCGGGTCCCGGTCCGCCGGGGGAACCGGTGGTCGGTCATCCGGGTGCTGCCGCCTTCACGGCCGGTGATCCGCCAGTGGGCGAGGCCGAGGACCTGGGACAGGTACGCGTCGAGGTCGATCGGGCGGTGCTCGTCGGCGAAGGTCACCCCGGTGACCAGGGCGCGCCGCGCGGACGTGGGCATCACGTGGAAGAACCGGACCGCGCCAGTCTCTTGTGGTGCGCGAAAGTCCATCAGCGTGGCGGTGTCCGGCTCGAACGCGTCGTCCTCGGTCTCGACCCACGCGCCGACGATCCCTTGCACGAGCCCCTGCGGCGGGTCGAGGGGGCGGCTGTCGTACACCCATCGAGCGGGGTACCGCGCGCCGTCCACCACCACGACGGCGGCCTCGGGGCCGTCCTCGATCGCGGTGACCCGGCCGCAGATCACCCGCCCGCCGGACGCCTCGACCGCGCGGCGGGCCGCGGCGTGCAGCACCTCCGCGCGGACCAGCCGGTACCGGTACGGCCCGAGCGCCCGGTGGAGGGTGCCGGTGGCGTCGGCGAGCCGGAGCTTCGTCCAGTCGTGTTCGACGTAGGCGTCGAGGTCGAGCGGGCGGTCGGCCCAGTACACGAAGGTGCGCGGGTCCTCGGGCGTGGGGTCGATCACCAACATCGGACCGACGCCGTCGCGCCCGAGCCGAAGGGCGAGCAGGCTGGCTGCGATCCCGCCGCCGGCGAACACGTGCTCCCACCGCTCAGGGTCGGCCATCGCAGCCTCCGATCCCACGGTCGATACCACGAACCCGGCGGCGTCGGTCCGTGTTCGGGGAGGCGGAACTCCGTTCACCATGGTAAATGATGTTCACGAATGGCGGAGGGGGCGTGGATCGGCGCACACGACAGCGGGCGCGGACGGTGGACGAGATCGTGGACTCCGCCGAGGCGCTGGTGCTGGCCGCGGATCCGGCCGGCTTCACCGTCGCCGACATCGCCCGCGGCCTCGGGATGACCGCGGGCGCGCTGTACCGGTACTTCCCCGGCCGCGACGCGATCCTGGCGCGGGTGCAGTCCCGGTGCTTGACCTCGCTCGGCGAGGCCCTCGGGGCCGTGCCGCCGGGGGAGCCGTGGGGGCGCCTGCTCGGCCTGGCCGGCGCGTTCGTCGCCTGGACCCGCCGCGAGCCCGCGCGGTACGAGCTGCTCGCGCGCATGTTGGCGGATCCTCGGCCGCTGGTCGACGGCGACGCGCTCTCGCTGGTGGTCCCCGCCGGCGCCGCAGCCCTCGCGCAGGTGGCGGCGGCGTGGTCGGACGTCGGCGACCCGGATCCGGCCGCGCGGGCGTTGTCGCTGTTCGCCGCGGTGCACGGGGCGATGCAGGTCGACAAGTTGGCGCGGTTCGCGCCGAACGCGGCCGGGCCAGGGCTGGCGCGGTGGAACGTCGAACGGATGTTGCTCGGGGCGGGCGCGCCGCCCGAGGCGATCGGCGCAGCTGCGCCATGGGAGGTCGAGTGAGCCTGGTCGGCGGGTTCGTGGCTGGGGCGCTGTCCTGGTCGTGGTTCGAGTACGTGCTGCACCGGTTCGTGTTCCACGAGCGGTGGCTGGGGGCGCGCCTGGCCCGCGAGCACCTCACCCACCACGCGAAGGTGAGCTGGTTCGCGCCGTGGTCGGCCAAGCTCGCGCTCGCGGTGCCGATCGTCGGCGCCGTCGTCGGGCTCGGCTGGCTCGCCGTGGGGCCGACCGCGTCCGCCGCCGGCTGCGGGCTCGTCGCGGGGTGGCTCGTGTACGAGCGGCTCCACCGCCGGCTGCACACCCACCCCCCGCGCTCGGCGTACGGCCGGTGGGCGCGGCGACACCACTTCCACCACCACTTCGCCGACCCGCATCGCAACCACGGCGTGACGAGCCCCGTGTGGGACCTGGTGTTCGGCACGTGGTCACCGGTCGAGCGGGTGATCGTGCCCACGCGCCAGGCGCACCACCTGCCTTGGTTGTGCGGCGCCGACGGCGAGGTCGCGCCGATCGCCGCGCGAGACTTCGCGCTCGGCCCGCGCCGGGTGTGAGCTCGCATGCGCAGCAGAGGCTCGCTGGCGCGCTGGCCGTCGGACCAGCTGACGA
>JBEBJC010000001.1:0-43489 GCA_040080105.1 Myxococcota bacterium | reverse complement strand
CCTCGGAGGAGCTCCGTCGGGAGCTGGCGATCGCGGCGTTCCGCCACACGGCCCGGTACGACGCGGTGATCGCGACCTGGCTCGCCTCGGCGGCGGCGGACACCTCGTTCCCGTCTGAGCTGTCGTTCGGGCTGCGGAAGGTCCAGGACCTGCGCTACGGCGAGAACCCGCACCAGCGGGCGGCGTTCTACGGGGAGGCCGGCGGCGGGCGGAACCTGTCCGCGCTGCGCCAGCACCAGGGCAAGGAGCTGTCGTTCAACAACCTCGCCGATCTCGACGCCGCGGTGCGGATCGCGTTCGAGTTCGGACCGGACGCGGCGGCGGTGATCGTCAAGCACAACAACCCGTGTGGAGCGGCGGTCGCCGCCGATCTCCCGGGCGCGTTCCGCGAGGCGCTCGCCGGGGACCCGGTGAGCGCGTACGGCGGGGTGCTGGCGTTCAACCGCCCGGTGACCCCGGAGACGGTCGCGGCGGTGAAGTCGTCGAAGGTGTTCTTCGAGGTGCTGGTGGCCCCGGGGTTCGAGGGAGACGCGCTCGCGCGGCTGTCGACCCGCGAGAACCTCCGCGTGGTCGAGCTCCCCGCCGGGTGGACCGAAGGGCGCCCGCCCGGGTGGGACGCGCGGCGGATCCAGGGCGGGTGGCTCGTGCAAGACTGGGATCTGGGTGCCGAGCCCGGCTTCACCGTGGTCACGAAGAGGGCCCCGACCGACGCGGAGGTGCGCGCGCTCCGGTTCGCGTGGGCGGCGTGCCGCGGGGTGAAGTCGAACGCGATCACGCTCGCGGTCGCGACCGACGGCGGCGCCGCCCTGAACGGGGTGGGCGCGGGTCAGATGTCGCGGGTCGACTCGGTGCGGCTCGCGGTGCAGAAGGCGACCCGGCCGGTGGCGGGCTGCGTGCTCGCGAGCGACGCGTTCTTCCCGTTCGCCGACGGCCTGCAGGTCGCGGCCGACGCAGGGGTGACCGCGGTGATTCAGCCCGGCGGGTCGATCCGCGATCCGGAGGTCATCGCCGCGGCCGACGCCGCCGGGATCGCGATGGTCACCACCGGCGTGCGGCACTTCCGCCACTGAAGGTCAGAACAGCGCTCCGAGCGCGAGGTGGGCGCGGAACGCGGGCTCCTGCCACTCGTCCACCAGCAACGCCTTCCGCTCGGGGCTCCCCAGGGTGACCGCCGGGTTCCACGCCCCGTCGACCTGCAGCGGGCCGATCGGCGTGGTGACCCGGAGGCCGAGCCCCACGCTGTACCGCAGCAGGGGGGCGTCGACCTCGGCCGCGTCCGAGTCGGTCGACCTCAGCCACACGTTGCCGAAGTCGCTGAACACCTCGGCCGCGTACCCTTCCCACGCGGTGAGGCCGAACGCGGGCAGCGGCGCCAGCAGCTCGAGCGTGCCGGTGGCGGACACGTCCCCGCCGGTCGGCGTCCACCGGCTCGGCTCGTCCCGCAGCGCGTAGTCGATCACCGGGCCGATCCCGGCGGGCCAGTCCACCTGGAGGTTGGGCGCCACGTTTCGCGGCCCCACGCCGTCGCGCACGAACCCGCGGAACGAGCCGGTGCCGCCGAGGCGGTACCGGTCCTCGAGCGGGGGCACGCCGGCGAACGAGTGGATGTACCCGCCCCCCGCCGAGCCGTGCAGGGTGAACTCGCCGATCGGCTGGTACAGGGCGAGCCGCGCGTTCGTCTTCACGAACTTCGCAGGTTGTTGCCCGCGGACCAGCTGATCCCACGGCAGGCCCGGCACCCACTCCCCGTCGACGGACACGAGGTAGCCCGACCGCGGGGCGAGGGTGTCGTCGCGCCGGTCGTACAGGGCGAGGGCGGTGAGCGACTCCTGCCAGCGCCAGGTGGACGGCACGGCGAGGGTGTCCTGCTGGACCACCAGCGAGGTCCACGGGTCGCCCTCGAGCATCACCCCGCGGTCGACCTCGCGCAGCTGGCGCGACTCGACCCGCGCCCCGGCCCGCAGCTGGGTCCGCCCGAGCTCCGCCTGCAGCGCCACGCCGCCGCCGGTGCGGTCCATCTGCCAGGTCCGCTCCTGCCGCCGCTCGCGCAGCAACACGTCGGTCACGAGCTCGGTGCCGCGGAACGGGAACCGCGGGGCGGTGTACGACAGCGCCCCGCGCCACTCCGGGTTGTTCACGTCCGGGACCCAGTCGGTGACCTCGGACGACCGGAACGCGAGCCCGATCTGACCGACCGCGTCGAACCGCTGCCCGAGGCCGAACAGGTTGTACCGGGTGAACCGCAGGCTGGTCCGGATCCCCTGGTCGGTCGACAGACCGGGGCCGATCTCGAACGCGGTCCGGGCGCGCTCGTCGAGCGTGACGATCAGGTCGCGGGCGTCCTCGTCTCCGAGCAGCTGCAGGTCGACCGAGCGGAAGATCGACAGCTCGTACAGGTCGGTGCGGATCTCGTCGAGCGCCTCGGACGTCACCGGTTGGCCCAGGGCCAGGTCGATCTCGTTCTGCACGAACCACGGCCGGGTGAACCGGGTCCCGCGCACCAACACCGACCGGAGCAGGATCTGGGCGCCGGGCTCGACCGCGATCACCGAGGAGCGCTGGTGCTCGTCGCTCTCGGTGTGCTGCACCCGCACGTCGGCCTCGAGGTACCCCTGGGCGCGGTGCTCCTCGAGCACGCGCCGCGCGAGGACCTCGATCTGCTGCGGGGAGAACGGCTGGCCGACTCGCGCCGCGCGCGCCTCGGGCAGCCACTCGAGCGCGACCCCGGGCGCGGCCCCCCGCACCTCGAGCGCAGACAACACCGTCGACGGCCCGCGGGTGATCGACACGACCGGGGTGAGCTGCTGGCTGCGAGGCGCGCCGACCACCATCCGCCACGCGTTGGCGAGCGTCGCGCGGGTGCGGAACCGTGGTTCGAGCAGCTCGAGCTCGGCGTCGAGGTACCCCCGGTCCACGTAGTACTGCTCGGCGGCCGCGAGCCCGACCTCCATCTCGCGCACGGTGTAGAAGTCGCGCCGGAGCACGTCTGGTGACGCCTGCTCGAACACTGCCTGCAGCTCGCGCGCCTCCCGCGCCCGCTCCGCCGGCTCGGGGACGTCGGTGAGCTGGAAGTCGTAGTCGACGTTCGGGAGATCGGGGATGTCGCCGATCAGGTCTCGCTCACCGCGGACCACGTCGACCTCGAGCACCTGCAGCCGCTGCTCGGGGTACTCGCGCGGCTCGCGCACGGTGGCCTCGGCGTGGAGCCACCCCCGCTCCTGCAGCGCCTCCTCCAGCCTCTCGTCGGCTTGCTCGACGAACCCGCGGGTCAGCCGGAGCCGGTGGTCGATCCCGAGGGCCTGCTCGACCGTCCGCGCGTCGAGCCCGTTCACCTCGAGCTCGAGCCGCAGCCCGGGCTCGATCGCGAACGTGATCCTCGTGCCCCCCTCGCCGTCGGCGCTGCGGATCGCGAGCGGGGTGACCCGGGCTTCGATCCATGCGGTGCGCCGGCGGAACCACCCGCCCCGCATCGCGCCCAGCCGCTCGTGGATCTGCTGCTGGGCCTCGAGGATCGCGTCGGCCGCGAGTGGGCGCCCCTCGGCGACCCCGGCGCGCCGGGCCCACCGGCGGAGCTGGCGCTCGCTCGCGACCCCCTCGATGTCGCCGGTGAAGGTGAGGCGCTCCACCCGGTTCGGTTCACCCTCGTCGACCACGTTGATCGCGACGTAGATCAGCCCGGGCTCGGGTTCGGTGGTGCGCACCTGGACCCGCGCGTCGGTCCAACCGCGGCTCGCCATGTACCGCTCGATCCGCGCGGCCACCGGGTCGGCGTCGGTCTCGGGATAGAACACCTGGCCGCGGGTGAGGCCGGTCTGGCCGAGCAGCGCGCGGGCGCGAAACCGCTTGTCGCCCGACACCTCGGTGTGGGCGATGCGCGGCGCCGGGTACACCACGTAGGTGAGCTCCACCGCGGGCCGCGGGTTCCCGTCCGGGTCCTCGATCACCCACGGGGCCACGCTGGCCTCGACCGCCGAGAACTCGTTGACCTGGAACAACGTGGCCAGGTCCTGGGCGATCTCGTGTGGGTCGAGCGGCTCCCCCTGCTCCACCCGCAACAACGCGTCGAGGGACTCGTCCGGGAGCCCTCCCTCGGGCGAGGCGAAGTTCACCTGCGCCACCGGCAGGCCGACCCACCACGGCACGTCCGGGGCCGGCGGCTCCTGCGCGACGGCCTGGGCGACGATCCATCCGATCAACACGGGGTGCTCCGCCGACCGTCTACTCGATCTCCCACCGGGCCAGCACGTCCACTCCGTAGGCGCCACCGATCGGCAGCACGCGGTCGCGCTGCAGCGTCGAATACCATCCCGACAGGCTCCAGATGCCGCCGATCTTCCAGCTGGCCTTACCGTAGATCTCGTCCGGGCGGATCATGTTGACCTCGCCCTTCAGGTCGACGTCGCCCAAGTTCGCGACCCGCTTCTCGATCACCAGCCGCGGCTCGGACGAGTACTCCCCGCGCGCGTTCACCCCGGTCGCGAGGTCGATCCGGTCGAACAGGAAGTCCGGTAGCCCCTGGTCGAGGTCGCCCGCCTGCCCGCTGACGAAGAAGTCGGTGAGCATCATGTCGGCCACGCCCTGGACCACCGCCGTCGACAGCTCGCCCATCTCTTCGAGCTCGTCGGTCGTGACGCCGAACCACAACAGGGCGTTCACGTCGGCCTGGGGCAGCGACGGATCGGAGTGGGTCACGGTGTGCCAGTTCGAGAACGGGCCCTGCACCTGGTAGTCGACCCGGTACCGGGTGTCGCGGCTCGTGATGTCGGTGATGAGCGAGATGTCGAGCTGCGGATCCCAGGTCCACGGGTCGTTGAACAACAAGATGCCGCGGTCGATGCGGAACTCGCGGTCCTGCAGGAACGCCATCCCGTCGTCTTCGACCACCACCGTGCCCACGAGGCCCGGCCGCACGGTGTCGCCGATCACCCGCAGGTCGGCGACCGCCCGCCCCTCGGCGATGTTGTTCTGCAGGTGGATGGTGTCGTCGGCCTCGATCTTCACGTTCAGGCTGAACATCGGCGGCTCGTCGCTCACCGACGCCGGGTCGACCAACATCCAGTCGCGGTACTCGACGACCGAGTCCTCCCAGTCGATGCGGTCGGCGAACACCATCTCCTTGACCTGCACCTCGCCCGACAGGAGCAACGCGTTGGTCGGGCCGTCGAACTGGAACGTGCCGTCGCCGATCGCCGGCGGGAGCGACTCGACCCACTGGACCATCGCGTCCTTCGCGCTCATCCGCAGGTCGTACCGGGTGGGGATCCACCCCTCGGCCTCGATCGTCCCGGAGCCGCTGAACGTCCCGCCCCCGAGCCCGCCGTCGAGGGACAGCACGTCGATCCGGTCCTTGCGCACCCGCAGGCGCGCGCGGGCGTCCTCGAACGACAGCGGCGCGGCCGAGTGCCGGAACAGCTCCGACCGAACGTCCACGTCGACCACCGCCTCCACGTTCGGCCGCGACCCCGAGGCGTACACCTTCACCTCGGCGGTGCCGGTCGACTTGTCGAGCCCCGGCACGACCGCCCGCAGCAGGTCGAGATCGACGGTGCCGCCACCCTGCAGGTCGAGCGGGTCGACGCCGGTGCCGGTGAGCGCGAGCCGGGTGGACCCGCCGGACAGGTTGATGTCCTGCAGCTCGAACCGGTTGCCCTCCTGCGACCAGATCCACGGGGTCTCGTTCTTCAGGTGGTGCTTCTGGTAGCGCAGCTGAACGTCGGCGAGGTTCGCCGCGATCGCCACGGGAGACCACTCGGCTCCGAGGTCGCCCGACACGTCGACCGTGCCCGAGACCTCGGCGGTGATCGGGCTGCCGTCGGCGGCCACCGGGTAGAACAGGTGCGCCGGCAGAGCGTCGAGCCGGGCGGTGAGCGCGTAGGGCTGCTCCTGCCACAGCCCAAGGGTCCCGTCGACGTGCGCCGCCTTGCCGAACACGTCGCCGCGGAACGCCGCCACGCCGCCCTCGGTGTCGAACTTGATCGCCGAGTCGCCGGCCGAAACCCCGGCGTACCGCAGGTCGGTGAGCCAGATCCGCCCGTCCGGGCTCGGATCGAACAGGGTGTTCGTGATCCGCGACACCCCGCCGAGCTTGCCCGAGATGTTCAGATCGTACGGTTCGAGCCGGTCGAGCTTCGCCAGGTCGAACCCGTCGGCCACGAGCTCCATGTCGAGCTTCCACGCCCGGTCGACCTTGCCGCGCAGGGTCACGCCGGCCCGGCCCTCGTCGCGGCGCACCCGCAGATCGTCGAGGGTGAACACGCCCTGGTCCATGTACCCGTGGGCCTCACCGACGGGGAACGTCTCCCCGTAGATCTCGGAGTTCCGCAGGTCGAGGTGGGCCTCGCCCGACATGTCCATCAGCGGCCCGTCGAGCGCGAGCGTGCCGGTGAGGTCGCCGCGCAGGCCGTCGAGGTCGACGAACATGTTCACCATGTCCTCGACCCGGCCGTGGTCGATCCGGATCTCGGTCGACATCGAGATCGGCGGGCGGAAGTCGATCGAGTACCGCCCCGTGTAGTGCGACGATCCGAGCGTCGCGTCGGCGCCGTCGAGCCAGATCGACTTCATGTTCGGCGACGACAGGTCGGCCACGAGGTGGTCGGCGTACTCGATCCCCAGGACCTCGAAGTCGCGCACGTCTCCGCGACCGACGAACTGCAGCTTGTTGAACGGCCCCGCGATCCGCCCGTACACGTTGCCCGTTCCCTTCAGGCCGACCTCGCCGAGCGGCTGGAACGTGGAGAGGTCGGCCTCGACCAGGTCGAAGCTCAGGTCGAGCGGCCCGCGCGGGCCGAACCCGATGTCGATCGACGCGGTGCCGGAGTTGTTCGGTCCGCGCACCGTGGGCAGCTCGAGCAGGATGTGGGTCTTCTCGAGCCGCAGCGAGCCTTGTGCGTACGCGGTCGGGATCTCGAGCATCAGGTCGGCGCGGCGGCTCGCGCCGGTGCGCCCGGCGAGGTTCGCGATCGGCTGGTTCGCGACCTCGAGGTCCGCGACCCCGAAGTCGAGCGTGCCCTGGAGATCGAGCGGGGCCAGCGTGCCCGACCAGGCGATCTCACCGTCGGCGGAGAAGTCGATCCACGGGTGGGGCGCGCCGTCGAACGCCTGCAGCAGCGGCGCGAGCGACACGTCCTCCAGGGTGACGTGGCCGTCCTCGAGCCGCTTGTCCGGGGTGATCCGCCCCCACGCCACCACGCGGCCGTTGGCCCACGGCAACACGACCTGCTCGATGTCGACGCCCGCCTTCGACGCGACGGCGGAGCCGGACATCGCGCCGAACTCGTAGGTCAACAGCGGGGTGAACACGCCGGGCATGTCGAGCCCGAGGCCCTCGCCGGACACCGCCACCGTGGCGACCGGATCGGACGCAGGTCCGCCGAGGTGCAGGTCGAGATCGACCACCCCGTGCACCTTGCGCGGGGGCGCGAGGATCGACTCGATCTCGTCGAGCCGCGCGCGCGCCGACAGGTCCACGTCGAGCGCGCCGCGCAGGGGGACGGTGGCGCGGCCGGTCAGGTCGAGGGTGCGGGTCGCGATCGCGAGGTCCGGCACCTCGATCACGTCGGGCCCGAGCACCACGCCCGACCACGAGATCTGGGCCGAGTCGGTGAACGTGCGGTCGCTGTTCGGGTCGCGCACCTCGATGTTCAGCGCCGCGGACAGGTCGGTGGTGGGGTCCCACGGGTGGCGCGGCTGGAGCGCCAGGCCGGACAGCTCGACGGTGGCGTTGGGGTGGGTGAGCAGGACCGTGCCGTCGAGCACCCGCAGGCTCGACCACGGCAGCCGCCGGAGCGGGCGCCCCCCGGTGCGGCGGTTCTCGAACTCGACCAGCTTCCCGCGCTCGTCGAGCTGCAGGTGGATCGTGGGCCCGCGCAGCGTGATCTGGCCGACCCGCGGCCCGGTCCACCCGATCGCGAGCGGCACCTGGATCTGTTCGGCCGACAGCAGCGTCTCCCCGGTCTCGGCCGAGAACACGTGGAACCCCTCGACGTCGACGCCCGGAGGCCAGAACTGCACGCTCACCCGGGTGAGGGTGGCCTCTTCACCGAGGGCGGTCTCGATCAGGTTCTCGGCGACCCCCATCGCCCGGATCTGGAAGTCGTCGCTGCGCAGCCACCCGACCGCGAGCGCGACCAGCACCACCACCGACAGCAGCAGCACCTGCGCGACCCGACGGAACAGCCGCCCCACCACCTTCACCGGCCGACGTCGCGGCGAGCGCGGCTCCGCCGGTGCCGGCGTGGCCGGCAACACCGCGGGCGGGGCCTTGGACTTGGGGGCTTCTTTGACCATCACTCTCGGTCGGGGCAGGGGCCCACGATCCTGTAATCCGGTCCACCCGTTCGGGCGGGCTCAGTCCCTTACGGTCGCATACTCGTGACGTTCGAGCCAGTGGACCGCCGCGGTTGGGCGGAGACTGGGTGCCGGCCGATCGGATCGGCCACCTGCGCGCGGGGAAGTCCCATTGGGGCAGGGGCGATCGGGGCGCGAACGAGGGGAGGATGAGCGGGCGACGGGATTCGAACCCGCGACACCGAGCTTGGGAAGCTCGTACTCTACCAGCTGAGCTACGCCCGCCCAGCGTGTGTCTGCTAACGCGTCCGCGACGCCCGGCAAGTCCGCCGACAGGAACCGGAGTCAGCCCACCAGCGCGAACCGCAGCCCGCGGTCGCTCACGGTGAGCGTGTCGACCCCGGCAGCCCCGAGCACCCGCTCGAGCACGACCGCGCCCGCCGCGAGGAAGTCGGCCCGCTCGGGGGACACCCGGGCGATCGAAGCGCGCTCGCGCGAGGTCGCCCCGAACAGGGCGTCCGCCGCCTGCTGCAGCGCACGGCGGGGTACTTGCGCCCCGTGTACCGCCGCGCCGTCGTATCGCTCGAGCCCGAGGTGCATCGCGGCCAGCGTGGTGGCGGTCCCGGCCACCCCGATCACCACCGACGGGCGGGGCGTGAGCGGCGCCCGGGTCAGCGCGCGATCCACCTCGTCCTCCAGCGCCTCCCGCCCCGTGGGGTCGTACCGGTCGGGCACGCCCGCCGCCCCGGGTCCCCCACACAGGTGCGCCTCGGTCAGCCGGACGGTGCCGAGCTCGAGCGACACCCGTCCCGCGGCGGACGAGCCGGTGCCGAGGGCGAGCTCGGTCGATCCCCCGCCCAGGTCGACCACCAGGCGAATCACCTCGGGGGGCAGCGACAGATCTCGCTGCGCGCCGAGCCAGGTCAGCCGGGCCTCCTCATCGCCCGACACGGTGACGATCTGTAGCCCGATCCGGTGTCGGACCCGCTCGAACCAGGTCTCGGCGTTCATCGCGCGCCGCGCCCCGCTGGTGGCGACCGCCTTGATGTGGCGGGGATCCACGCCGAGCGCGCCGGCGGTGTGGACGTACGCGGCCAACACGGCTTCGGCGGCCTCCATCCGATCGGTGCGGAACATCCCCCGGTCACCGAGCCCCTTGCCGAGTCCCACCACCTGGGCCTCGTCGTGCAAGATCCGACCGTCGGGCGCCACCACCGTGAGCAGCAGCGAGTTGCTGCCGATGTCGATCGCCGCTCGGTTCACGGCATCCCGGGGGCCCAGGAGGGCTGGGTCCACCCGCCGGAGTTGGTGATCCGGGTCTGCGACCGGCCGTCGGCGGTGCTGATCCACAGCTCGCTCCGGCCGGTGCGGGTCGAGCTGAACACCACGTACTTGCTGTCGGGCGACCAGGTGGGGTCCTCGTTGTCGGCCATGTCCTGGGTCAGCCGCACCACGTTGCGGCCGTCGATGTCCGCGACGTAGATGTCGAACCCGCCTTCGGAGCGTCCGACGAACGCGATCTTCCGCCCGTCCGGCGAGATGACCGGGTCGATGTTGAAGTCGCCGACGAACGTGACCCGGGTGGCCGCCCCGCCGCCCACGGGGATGGTGTACACCTGGCTCCCCCCGACCCGCTCCGACGCGAACGCCAGGACCTTGCCGTCTGGGGAGAAGTCCGGCGACACGTCGATCCCACCGCCGGTCGTGAGCTGGCGGATCTGGCTGCCGGTCCGCGCGTCGATGAGGAAGATCTCGGACTCCCCCTCGATCGATCGGGCGAGCGCGACCACGTTGCCCTCGGGCGAGAACTCGGGCGAGGTGTTGACGCCCTTGACGTTCGAGATCGTCCGGGTGCGCCCCGACGGCAGGTCCTTGACGTACAGGTCGGGGTTCGCCTTCTTGTACGAGGTGTACGCGATCGAGCGGCCGTCCGGTGACCAAGCAGGGGACAGGTTGATCGCCCCGTTGCGGGTCACCGCCTCGACGCCCTGGCCGTCGAGGCCGATCACCATGATCTCCTTGTTGCCCGACTTCGAGCTCACCGCCACGAGGCGGGTGCCGAAGATCCCGGGAGTGCCGGTGGTCGCGAGCACCACCTGGTTCGCGATCGCGTGGCCGAGGTACCGCGGGGACTCGGCCGCGGTCTTGAACCGCTTCGACACGAGCTTGGCGCCGCTCGGCACGTTGTACACGTACGCGTCGGCGCAGATCTTCGCGCCGGACGCGTCACAGGTGGGGTTGCCCTTCGGCCACACGCGGATCTTCACCAGCACGACGGTCTTGGTGAGGTTCCAGGTGGCGAAGTCGAACTGGGTGGGCTCCACGCCCTTGCCCTTCTCGACGTACCCCTTGGGATCCTGCATCGCGTAGTAGCCGGACATCGACAGATCGGTCCACACGGCGTCCCACACGTCGTTGCCGAGGGCTTCGGCGCCGGGCGCCGCGCTGACCGGCAGCGGGAGCGCGAGCGGCACGTCGCCGGCGCCGGGGCGGACGTCGATCATGAACGCTTGGGCCGAGGCGTCTGCCGCGGCCAGGCCGGCCGCGCACACGACCACGGCCAGCCGGAGGAGGTGGATCAGCCCGCCACGGAGGTGCGGCAGAGACGAAACGAAGGGGAGTTCCATCGGGATCCTGTGGTCCTGGGGACTAGGGAGGAGAGAACCGCACGGGGACGCCGCCCCGCTCGACGATCGACCGGAACTTCTCCGGGGGCAACGGGAGCTTCGGCGTGTCGGCGACCGCGCGCTCGGCGGCCGAGTCGAACGCCAGCGCGCCCGAGCCGCGGGTCACCTCGTACGAGTCGACCGCGCCGGAGGTCACGTCCATCCGAATCGTGACGACGCAGTCGATGCCGCTGGCCGTGCCGAGGGGATGGAACTTGCTCTGCAGCAGGTCCTGCACCTGCTTCATCCAGCGCGCGAACTCCGGGTCTCCCTGGGCCTGCGCGCCGAGCACGGCGTCTTCCAGGCTCTTCGCGGTGCCGTTCGGGTCGGAGGGGTCGCGGTCGCGCGTGCCGTCGGGGGCGTTCTCGAGCTCGGCCAACAGCCGACGGCGCTCGATCTCCTCCAGCAGGGCCTTGCGCCGGTCCTCCTCGGTGTTGCCCGGATCCGGATCGGGCACGTCCTGGTGCACCACCAGGTCCGACTCCTTCACCGGCGGGGGGGTGTCGGCCACGGTGCCTGCCTCGGCCCGCACCCGCGCCGCGCGGTCGGGGACGCTCTTGTCCGACTTCGGCAGCGACACCATCGACACCTCGATGGTCTCGAGCGGTGGCTCGTCGCGACACGACGGGAACAGCGCCGCGATCAACACGAACAGCGGTGACGCCGCCCCGATCCCGAGCATCGTGAGATGGATCAGCACCGAACAGCCGACGTAGCCGACCAACGGCTGCCGGTCCGGGGACAAGGCCGTGCGGAGCTCGCTCGGAGACAGGGCCGGTCCTGGGAGGTTCATTCCTGCGCGGACCCCTTCGCCGGATCGAACACGAGGCCCACCCGCGGCATTCCGGCGTCCTTCGCCACCTCCAGCAGGTGCACCACCTCGCGGTACGGCAGGTCGCCGTCGGCGCGCAAGAACACCGGCCGCTCGGGGTTGGCCTCGGCGATCGCGCGCAGGCGCCCGGGCAGCTCCTCCAGGGTGAACGCGGTCGTGTCGTCGTTGATGAACACGTTCCGGTCCTGGTCCATCGACAAGATCAGCTGCTGCTCGTCGCTCATGTCGAGCGGCGGCGTCTCGGCCTTCGGAAGGTCGATCTGCACGCCCGAGTTGTTCAGCATCGGGGCCGTGATCATGAAGATGATCACCAGCACCAGCATCACGTCGACGAGCGGCGTGACGTTGATGTCGGCCATCGTGCCGCCCGGCTGATTTCCGCTGCTCATCGCCATCGACGGGTCCTCAGTGCAGGTGCCGCTTCACGATGTTGAGGAAGTCGGCCGAGAAGTTGTCCATCTCGGTGTTCAGCACCCGGATGCCGCTGTTGAAGTAGTTGTACGCGATCACCGCCGGGATCGCGGCGGCCAGCCCGACCGCGGTGGCGATGAGCGCGAACGCGATGTCGGGGCCGACCACGTCGATCGTGGCGGCGCCCCCTTGGCCGAGCTTGTTGAACGCCGACAGGATGCCCACCACCGTGCCGAACAGCCCGATGAACGGGGCGGTCGAGCCGGTCGTGCCGAGGAACGTGACGTACCGCTCCAGGTTGGTGGACTCGACCGAGGTGGCGCGGCGCAACGTGCGCTCGAGGTTCTCGGTCGCGTCGGCCCGCTTGCCTTCCCCGCCGCCGGCGGCGGTGATCTTCGCGAGCTCCTGGTACCCGGCGCGGAACACCTCTGCGACGGGAGAACCTCGGTACGAACCGCACTTTTCGTAGACCGCGTCGAGCCGCTTGCTCGCCCAGAACAGGTCGAGGAACCGGGCCGACTGGCGCGACGCGGAGCGCACCCGCAAGAACTTCTGGAAGATGATCGCCCAGGACACGAGGCTCATCCCCACCAACAGGATCAGGGCGAGCACGACGATCACGTCGGCGACGATGCTGCCCACCGACAGGTGGCCGCTCGCGGCCGTGGCGGCGAGGTACACCTCAACAGCTCCATCCACGACGGTTCCCTCCGAGCGCCGCTAGTATACGGGACCACGTCCCGATACCAGTCCAGCGCATTCGGCGGTGGGTCGACTCACCGCCGGGCCACGATCTCCCAGACTTCGATCGGCACCCCGGCCCGGGTCAGGCGATCGTGCCACACGAGCTGCTCGTCCCGGACGGAGTCGCCGGGTCCCTTCACCTCGACCAGCACGATCGACGCGGCCACCCGGGTGGGGTGCGCGTCGGTGAGCCGGATCTCCGGGCCCGGGAGCACCACCAGATCCGGCATCCCCGCCGCCGCCCGCGGCCCGTGCTCCGACATCGGCTCGAGCACCGCGCGGAGCCCGTGCGGGCCGAGGGAGGCCGCGAGGGTCTCCAGCAGCTGTGCGTCACACGTGTCCCACCGCGCGCCCGCCAGGCGGACCCCGCGCCACCGTGCGTCGGCGTCGCGCACGCGCGCAGGGGCCTCGCCCCGCTCGATCGAATCCCACAGCGCCTCACAGGCGTCGCGCCGCGCCGCGCGGAACCGCGGCGAGCCGAGATCGAGGGGCCCGCTCAGCAGCGGCATCGGCAGCGCGCCGTGCACCGGCAGGAAGTACAGCTCGGCGAACAGCAGCGAGAACAGCGTCGACCACGGCGCTGCCTCGGCCCTCACCGCGGTCCGGCCCTCGGCCGCGAGCCGCGCGATCACCGCGCGCTCGACCGGCTGGGCGCCGTCGCCGCCGTCCCACCGGGGACGGCCGTCGCGGGGCGGGGCAGGAGCGAGCGGGACCGTCCGCCGGCGCGGCAGCTCGAGCGGCGGGGCAGGGGGGAGCCCGGCGCGGAGCGTCCGCCCGAGCCGGCGGCCTGCGCGGCCCACCGCGACGTGTTCGGACGGGCGGACGTCGGCGGAGCGGCGCGCGGCCCGCAGCACCTCCAGCGCCTCGGCCGGCCGGCCGGCGCGCTCCTCGGCCCTGGCCCACCGCACCGCGACCGCACCCAACCGGACGTGGGCAGACGTCGCGCGGTACAGCGCCGCGGCCTGGTCCGGCGCGCCGCGCTCGAGCGCCCGGGCGTGTTCGAGCAGCCCACCGACCAGCCTGCGGCGAAGGTCCATCCGGCCGGGACCCGCGGCGGCCCCGGCGCCGAGGCCGGCGAGCGCGGTCGTCGGGTCGAACGGGCCGTCGGCCAGCGCCTCCCACGCGCACATCGCCCTCCGGTGCGGGAACAGGGCGACGCCGGGGGTCGGCTCGTACGTCGGCCACCGGGCCACCCCGATCCGCGCGGCGACCACCGCGCCGCGATCGGGCCACGCGTCGAGCATCGCCCACCGCTCGAGCCGGCGGATCAGGGCTCGGTGGCGGATCCGCAGCCACGGGTCGCGATCCCACCGCGGGACCGCGGCGAGTCGCTGCGCCAGCTCGTGCTTGCGCCCGGAGACCGGCAGCCCGAGCGCGCGGCACGCGCGGACCAGCTGCTCGCGGGTCGAGCACGCGGCGCGGGTGGCGCTCGACACCACCGGGTCGGCTAGCCCCACCTCGACCAGCGCGGCGCACGCCGACGGGAGGTCCTCCACGCCCAGCACCACCAGGCCGGGCAATCGGAACGCGTGCCGGACCCGCCCGGTGAGGCGCGCGTACAACACCGCCGGCGGGCCGGTCAGGCCGAGCATCACCCCGGCCACCGAGCGCTCGCCGGCGGTCAACAGGGAGCCCCCGCGCGCCAGGCCGAGCGCCAGCGCCTCGCGGAAGTCCCGCACCACCGGGTGCTCGTCAGGGGCTGACGATTCGCCCGGGTGCACCGTTCGCGCCTTCGGCCGTGTGGCAGGCCGCGCAGTTCCCGTCGGTCTGCGCGGTGAGCATCTGGCTCACGACACCGTCGAACTCGACCTCGGCCGCGTACGGCGTCGCGAAGTCGTCGTTGGTGAAGAAGTTCCCGGCCGCGTTGGTGACGTACTCCCACACCTCGTCGTTCGCGTCGGTGATCCGGACCGTCACCCCGGCGACGCCGTTGCAGTCGTCCTCGTCGTCGAACTCGCCCATCACGGTGCCGGCCGAGGCGAAGTTCGGACCCTCGTCGGACGCGTGGCAGGTGATGCAGTCGCCCCCGGGTCGCATCAGCGGCGACTCCTCGTTGCCGCCGGTCCAATAGTCGTCCGTCGAGCACACGCCCGTCTGCCCCGGCTCCTGTTTACAGCCCGCCAACGCCACCACGACCCACACCGTCCGCCACATCTCGCCTCCTCGCGCCGCGACACCTCGCCTCCGGACGGAGGCGCCGATCGGAGAATGCGCGCCCTACAGCCGCCCGGCCACGCTATCACGAACCCCAGCCGCACCCGGGTTCGGAGCGGAGGGTCCGGCGTGGTACGGACCTCGGGGCGGAGGGTGCGTGTCGACGATGCTCGCGTGGTCGCTGACGACGTTCTCGGCGATCTTCTTCGTGGTGGATCCGATCGCCGTCGTGCCGATCTTCCTCGCGATGACCCCGGGAGACAACGAGGGTCACCGCGCGTCGATGGCCCGGCGCGCGTCGCTGATCGCGGGGGTGGTGCTGGTCGCGTTCGCGTTCGGCGGCACCGCGTTGTTCCACCTGTTCGGGGTGTCGCTGCCCGCGTTCAAGGTGGCCGGCGGCGTGTTGTTGTTGCTCACCGCGCTCGATCAGCTGCGGAGCCACGAGCCGGAGACGCGCACCTCGGGCGGTGAGATCGCCGAGGGCCGGGCGAAGGACGACATCGCGGTGGTGCCGCTCGCGTTGCCGCTGTTGGCCGGGCCGGGGTCGATCGCCACCGTGATCGTGCTCGCCGCGGACGCGCGCGAGACGTGGCAGTCGGTGGTGCTGACCGCGAGCATCCTGTGCACCGCGGGCCTGTCGTGGGCGGTGCTCGGGGTGGCGGGTCGGATCGACGGGGCGCTCGGCGCCACCGGTAAGGCCGTGTTCCTGCGGGTCTCGGGGCTGTTGCTGGCGGCCGTCGGCGTCCAGTTCGTGCTCACCGGGGTGGGTGAGGCGTTCCCGGCGCTGCTCGCTCGGTGAGCTCACTGGCGTCTTCGAGCTCGCCCACCCCGACGGTCGGCGCGTCGGACAGCCGTCGCAGCACGGCCTTCATCTTCGCGCCCGCGGACTCGACCTGCCGCCGCGCGTCGATCGCGTGGCTCGACGCGCTCAGCACCGGCACGAACCGGGTCACCCGCCCCACGACCCACCACATCGAGCCGGTGGCCATCGCCCGCACCAGGCGACCGCTCACGTCCGACGACCGTGGGGTGCGGAACAGCCGGGGGAGGTCGGACAGGCGCAGCGACACCGGGCCGCTCTCGGGGAGCTCCACGTCGTAGCCGGAGGCGAGCGCACGGCACAGGGCCATCTGGCCCCGGTCGGTCGCCGGATCGAACCCATACACCACGCACAGGCGCTGGGCGAGGCGGAGGGCAGCGACGTTGGTGGCGACCCACTCGGGCGGGACGGTCGCCGCGCCCGCCAGGCCCGCCGCACCCCCGAGGGCGGACAACATCGACGCCGAACGGCTCACCAGCTTGTTCGCGGTCTGATCCACGTCGACGAGCGACGCGGCGGTCGGGTGGGTCGGGTCCACGAACGGCAGACGGTGGGCGCGCAGCCACGCGCGGACCCGCTCGGCGTCGACGCTCACGGCGCTGTACCACCCCGCCACGAGCGTGCGGTCGGCCCGCTCGAGCAGGTCCGCCACCGTCACCAGCACCATCCGCGGGTCGTCGGCCATCGTCCGATCCTAGCCCGCCGGGCTGGAGCGCAGGGCGAGCGCGCGCTCACACGTCGCCTCGTACAGCCCGATCGCGCGGTCCCACGAGAAGTCGCGCGCCATCCCGCGGCGCCGGACCGCGTCGAACCCGACCGGATCCCGGCGGAACAGGTCCACCCCGCGCCACAACGCGTCCCGGAACGCGCTGCCCGACGGGCGCTCGAAGAAGAACCCGGTGCCCTTGCGGGTCCAGCGGTCGTACTCCTCGACCGAGTCCGCGAGCCCGCCGGTGCGACGCACCACCGGCGGGGTGCCGTACCGCTGGGCGTACATCTGGGTGAGGCCGCACGGCTCGAACAGCGACGGCATCGCGAACAGGTCGGCGCCGGCGATGATCCGGTGCGCGACCGCCTCGGAGTACCCGATCCACGCGCGCACGTGGCGCGGGTGGGTGCGCTCGAGCTCGCGCAGCCGGAGCTCGAACGTCCGGTGGGCCGCGGCCGCCGACCCGAGGACCACCACCTGCACGTCGTTGTCGGCGAGCCACGGCACGCTGTCGACCAGCAGCTCGACCCCCTTCTGCGGGTCGAGCCGGCCCACCGAGCCGACCAAAGGGACGGTCGGATCGACCGGCAGCCCGAGCTCCGCCTGCAGCGCCGCCTTACACGCTGCTTTCCCGTCGGGCAGCTCCAGATCGAACGGCTCGGCGAGGTGCACGTCGGCCGCCGGATCCCAGTCCTCGGTGTCGATCCCGTTGAGGATGCCCATCAGGTCGACCCCGCGGCCGAGCAGGACCGACTCCAACCCGAACCCGCCTCCCGGGGTCACCACCTCCCGCGCGAAGGTGGGCGAAACGGTGGTGAGCTGGTCGGAGTGCAGGATGCCGCCCTTGAGCAGCCCGAGATCGCCGTGGAACTCGAACCCCCAGCTGGAGAACCACCGCGCCGGGAGCTCGAGATCGAGGAACTGCGCGCCGGGTAGGCGGCCCTGGTGCGCGGGGTTGTGCAGGGTGAGCACCGTGCCCGACCGCTCGAGCAACCCGACCGGGCGCCAATACGCCTTGAGGTACGCCGGCAACAGCGCGGTCTGCCAGTCGTGGCAGTGGAACACGACCTCCTCGTCACCGAGCAGCCGGTGCGCGGCGTGCAGCGCGGCCTGGCACAACAGGGCGAACCGGATGTGGTTGTCGCCGTAGCTGCCGTTCACGTCGCCGTACAGGCCGTCGCGGTCGTACATCCCGTTGTCGACGAACAGGTGGGTCACGTCGCCGTCGACCAGGCGCGAGATCGAGCACCGCTGCTCCCACGCCGCGAGCGGCACCCGCGCCGAGATCCCGGTGGGCTCGGCGAGGGGAGCCACCCCGCGGTACCGCGGCGACACGGTGAACACCCGGTGGCCGGCCCGCGCGTACGCTCGCGCCATCCCGGTCACCGCGTCTCCCAGGCCCCCGCTCTTCGAGAACGGGGCCACTTCGCTGGATACGAGGACGAGGTTCATCGGGGGCGTGTAAGGCGGGGCGAGGCGGCTCGCCAGGGACCTCGGCTCAGGACGCGATCGCGAGCTGCAGCCCTGGCTCGTCGAGCACGCGCCCCACCCCCGCGATCACCGCTCGCTCGGGGTTCTCGGCGCACACCACCGGCAGGCCGGTGCGGTCGCGCAGGGCCCGGTCCAGGCCCTCCAGCCGGGCGCCGCCGCCGGTGAGCACCACGCCGTGATCGACGATGTCCGAGCCGAGCTCGGGCGGCGCCTCCTCGATCGCTCGCCGCACCGCGGCCGCGATCGCGTCGACGTGGGGCACCAGGGCCTGGTACACGTCGACCGCGGACACGCTCTCGGCCCGCGGGACGCCGCGGCGGAGGCACCGGCCCTTGACCAGCGCGTTCGCGCGGGTGCCGTGGTCGAGTGAAGCAGTCCCGAGCTCGATCTTCAGCCGCTCGGCGGTCGGGCGGCCGACCAGCAGCCGCCGCTCGCGCTGGAGCCAGTCGATGATCGCGTCGTCCATCCCTTCGCCGCCGCCGTCGACCGTGTGGCACGACACCACGCCTGACAGCGACAGCACCGAGACCTCGGTCGAGCCGCCGCCCACGTCGACCACCAGGGTCCCGGAGGGCTCGTGGATCGGGAGCTGGGCGCCGAGCGCGGCCGCGATCGGTCGCGGCACGAGCTGGACCTCGCGCGCGCCGGCCGACTCACACGAGTCCCGAACCGCGCGCACCTCCATGTCGGACGCGTGGTGGGGCACGGCCACCACCATCCGCGGGCGCATCCACCCGTTGCGGCCGTGTACCCGCCGCACGAGGTGCAGCAGCAGCGCCTCCGCCACCTCGAAGTCCGCGACCCGACCGTTGCGGATCGGCTGGACCGCCTGGATGTCGTCCGGGGTGCGACCGAGCATCGGGCGCGCCTCCGCGCCGATCGCGGTGACGCGCCGCCGTCCGCCGCGGTCGGTGTGCAGGGCGACCACGGTGGGCTCCTCACACACGGTTCCGGCGTTCCGGAGGTGGATGCGCGTGACCGACGTGCCGAGATCCACGGCCAAGTCTTGGCTGAACAGCCCGAGGACGGTGGAGAACATGGGAGCGCTCGCGGGGAGGTAAGGGGAAGGACAGGCGGGCAGGGGGGGTAGCTGGGAAGCTACCTTCGAACAATACCGCCGGATGCGTCTCGCCGCAACGGCGTTACAGTCGCGCCGAGCGGTCGAGGACCGCGCGAGGAGGAGTCGTCCCATGTGGAACCGCACCGTCGCGTCTGCCGTCGTCGCGGCGACCTTCGTGTTCGCCTGTCACAAGGTCCCCTACACCGGGCGCCTGCAGTACAACCTCGTCCCCGACAGCATCATGCGCGGCGTGGGCAAGTCGAGCTACTCGTCCACCCTGTCCGGCGCCGACCTGCAGAAGCAGGGCGACGACCATGACCTGCTGGTCAAGGTCGGGAAGAAGATCTCGAAGGTCGCCGACCAGCCCGAGTACGAGTGGGATTTCTCCCTGATCGACGACGACAAGACGGTGAACGCGTGGTGCATGCCCGGCGGGTACATCGCGTTCTACACCGGGATCCTGCCGGTGCTCCGCAACGAGGCCGGGATGGCGTTCGTGATGGGGCACGAGGTGGGCCACGCGACCGCTCATCACGGCGCCGAGCGCCTGTCGCAGCAGCTCACGATGATCGGGGGCCTCGCGGGCCTCGAGCTGTACATGGCCAACGAGACCACGCTCGACCAGAAGCAGCGCGTGTTGATCCTCGGCGCGCTGGGGATCGGCACCGAGCTCGCGGTCCTGCTGCCGTTCTCGCGCGCCCACGAGTCCGAGGCCGACGTGATCGGCATGATGTACATGTCGAAGGCCGGGTACCCGCCCGAGGAGTCGATCGAGCTGTGGGAGCGGATGGAGAAGGCCTCGCCGGCGTCGATGCCGGTGTTCCTGTCCACGCACCCGTCGAACGACCAGCGCAAGGCCAACCTCAAGGAATGGATGCCGCAGGCCAAGAAGAAGTACGAGCGGAACAAGCTCACCTACGACACGCTGAAGGCCACGTGGGAGGGGATCCCCTCCGGCGGCGGGAAGAAGGGGGACCACCCCTGACCGGGACGCGTTAGGGGGGCCACCTCCTACGGAGCTCGGCAAATGGGAATCCTCGAGCGGATGCGGTCCGGGTCGGATTCGACCCCGATGCAAGTCGTGTTGTTGTTGGTCATCCTCGCGTTCATCGGGTTGAACGGGAACACGTTCGGTGACCGCAGCGCGGTGGTGGTCGAGGTCGACGGGGTGAAGATCCTCGAGACCGACTACCAGCGGCGGTTCCGCCAGGTGCTCGCCCAGCGCGAGCGCCAGCGGGCGATGAGCGAGGTCGAGCAGGCCGCGCTCGCCGACGAGGTGAAGCAGGCCCTGATCGAGGAGCAGGTGATGCTCGCCGAGGCCAAGCGCCTCGGGCTCGAGGTCTCGTTCACCGAGGTCACGGAGCAGCTGCTGAAGATCGAGTTCCTCCGGGGGAAGGACGGGGCGTTCTCGCTCGAGAAGTACGAGAACTTCCTCGAGCAGCAGGGCGACACCCGCGACAAGTTCGAGGCGAACCTGCGCGAGCAGCTGATGGTCGAGAAGCTGCGCCGGCTGATGGCCACCGCCGCGAGCCAATCCGAGCCCGCGGTGCGGGAGATGTTCCTCGACGCGCGCACCACGGTGAACCTCGATCTGGTGCGGGTGAGCCCGAACGCGTTCGAGTCGGCCGTCGCGATCACCGACGCCGATCGCACCCAGTGGCTCGAGCAGAACGGCACCCTGGTGCAGGAGACGTACGACCGCGACTTCGAGCGGCAGTACAACCACCCCGAGCGCGTGCAGCTGCGGATGATCCGGCTGCAGGTCGTGCCGGGGGGGCTGCAGAAGGGCGATCTGGTGCCGTACCTGAACAAGCTGCGGGAGCAGATCGTGGCTGGCGCCGACATGGCCGAGCTCGCCAAGCGGTGGTCGGAAGACGCCTCGGCGGCCGCGGGGGGTGATCTCGGGCTGAAGGCCGTGTCCCAGCTCCCCACCGAGGTGTCGCACGCGGTGGCGGGCCTCGATGCGGGGGCCGTCACCCAGGTGGTCACCACCGAGCGCGACGTCCGGCTGATCAAGGTCGAGCAGCGCACGCCGGCGGACGTGGACACCCTCGAAGAGGTGCGCAACGCCATCGCCGACTCCCTGATCAAGGCCGAGCGGATGCCGACCCTCGCGCACGACTTCGCGGAGAAGGAGCTGCTGCCGGCGTGGACCACCGCCGGCGCCGCCCCGGCCGACCTCGTCGCGTCGAAGGGCCTGATGGTGCGCCCCACCGGGCCGATCCCGACCCGCGCCCAGTCCGGCTTCGGTCCCCCGGAGGACCTGCTCGAGGCCGCCCGCACCGCCGCGGTCGGGTCGGTGTTGCCGCAGGTGTTCGAGTCGAACGGCCAGTACTACGTCGCCCAGCTGCGCGAGCGCACCGAGCCCGACATGTCGGAGTACGAGGCGAACAAGGCTGCGATTCGTGAGGAAGCGCTCCGGTACCGCCGCAGCGAGTTCTACTCGGATTGGATGGCCGCGATGAAGGCGCAGGCCTCCATCCAATAGAGGAGCCGCCACCCGCGAGGCGGCTTGACATTTTATTTACATTCCGCTGGTTCCAGATCTCGCATCCGAAGAGACCGAGGCACAGCGCGGATCGTAGGGCACCGAGTTGGTCTTGACATGCCAACTCGGACCCTGGAAACGATCTGAAACTGCGCCCGAGGATCCGCATCCCCTTTACACCGCAGCGGCGGGTGCACTACGTTTCGAGTGTGGCTCCCAGAGCCCCAGGGACGAGGCGCGGGCGCGTCGCGTTCCTCCCGGGCCTGCTCCCCGCAGGTCCAGCGATCCCCCGCCGGGTCATCCTCGGACCTCCCCGGTCCCGACCCTCGATCGAGCGACGCGCCCGCGCCTACCCCTCATCGGCCCCCTTGACGCGTCAACGTCCACCACACTACAGCGGTCGGACGGAGGCTGGATGGGGTCAGCGCGCAGTCGCGAACGGGTGGCGCACAACTTCATCGAGCGGTACGGGCGCGACCGGTTCAAGGAGCTGCTCGACCTGCTCGCCGAAGGCGCGTCGGGGCAGGTGATCGCGGAGGCGTTCGAGGTCAGCCGCGAGCGGGTCCGCCAGTGGAAGAACACGTTCGGCACGGTGGTCACGCTGTACCAGGTCCACCCCGAGGTGGCGGCCCTGCTCGAGCCGAAGGCGCCGCGCGCCGCGCGCTAACCCTCAGGGGCGAACGAGCCCTTGCCGGTCACCGTGAGCGACCACCCGACCTGGAACGTGTCGGCAGACGTGGTCACCGGGTACACGTGCTCCAGCACGTACGGCACCGCGTAGTCGAACGTCAGCGCGGCGCGCACCGCGAGCAGCTGTTCGAGCTCGCTGCCGACCCCGACCCCGACCCGCCCGAGCACGGTGTCGCCGGTGGTGACCGGGATCGCGCGGGAGCCGTCGAGCACGTTCGGCAGGTACACGCCGCTCGCCACGTCGCCCCAGGTGCGGTACCCGGCCCCCAGCCACAGGTTCACCGTGGTCTTCGACTCGGGCCCGTCCTCGGGCTCGCCCCCGGTGCGCGCGGCGAGGAGCTCGATGCCGGCCTCGGTGAGGAACGTGCTCGCCGGGTCGAGCGGGAGCTCGCGCGCCCACACCTGGCCGCTCTCGTCGATCACGTCGACCACGACCTTGCTCTCGTGGAGCCACTCCGCCCGGAGCCACGGCTCGCCCGCCCCGCGCTCGGTCGAGAACGCCGCCCCGAGCTTGAACGCCGACCCGCCGGACGACGGGCCGCGCTTTCCCTCGTCGTTCGCGGTCCACAGGTTCCGCCCCTTGCTCGGGGTGCGGAACGCGAGCTCGAGCCGCGAGGTCGCCTGGTGGTGGGGCGCGTCGCGCTCGGCGAACGGCGCGCCGGCGACCCCGATCCACACGCCCTCCACCCCGCCGGCGCGCACCGACGGGGCCGCGTCGACCGGGGCGCCGGTGAGGTACGAGCCGGAGCCGGTGAGGGGCTCGACGACCATCGCGCGGGACTCGGGGAACGTGAACACGTACGACGGCGTGGTCTCGAGCCCGAGCGTGACCGCGAACCCGTTGGTGGGCGCGACCTCCAGCGCGAGGTCGAGATCGTGGCGAGCGACCCGGCGGCGCCCCACCAGCGTGCCGCCCTCGACCAGCCCGCCGGTGAGCGACGACCCGGCGTACGCGAGCCCGAGCCGGAGACCGAGGTCCGGCGCGAGCTCGGTCACCTCCGCGGCCTGCGCCGCCACGAACCACAGCCCGACCACCGCGCCTCCACACGCGGCCCACGGTACGGTGGCGGCCGGCCGGCGTCAACCGGCGCGCAGCCCGTACTCCTTCATCTTGGTCTGCAGCGACTTGCGGCTGATGCCCAGTCGCCGCGCCGCGCGGGTGACGTTGCCGTCCTCGGCCTCGAGCACGCGGAGGATCCGGGCCCGCTCGAGCCGCGCGGTGTGCACCCGGACGTACTCCTTCAGATCGAGCTCCTCGAGCTCCTCGCCCGTGGCGCGCACCGGCGCGTCCCCCCGCAGGCCAGGGAGATCCGACGGGCCGACCGTGGTGCCCTCACACAACAACACCGCGCGCTCCATCAGGTTCTCGAGCTCGCGGATGTTCCCTGGCCAGCCGTGCTCCAACAACGAAGCCATCGCCTCCGGGGCGATCCGCATCGGCGGCTTGCCGAGCCGCTCGGCGAACCGCGCGAGGAAGTGCTCGGCGAGCACCGGGATGTCGTCGACCCGCTCGCGCAGCGGAGGCAGGTGGATCGGGAACACCGACAGCCGGTAGAACAGGTCGCTGCGGAACCGGCCGTCGTCGGACGCCTTCTTCAGGTCGACGTTCGTGGCGGCGAGCACGCGCACGTCGACCTCGATGGGCTCGATCCCTCCCACTCGGTCGATCCGGCGCTCCTGCAGCGCCCGCAACAGCTTGACCTGCATGTCGCGCGGCAGCTCGCCGACCTCGTCGAGGAACAGCGTGCCGCCGTGCGCGAGCTCGAACCGACCGGGCTTCGACCCGACCGCGCCGGTGAACGCCCCGCGCTCGTACCCGAACAGCTCGGCCTCGAACAGCTGCTCGGGGATGGCTCCGCAGTTCACCTGGATGAACGGTCCCTTCGCCCGGTCACCCCGCTCGTGCAGCGCGCGCGCCACCAGCTCCTTGCCGGTCCCCGACTCGCCGGTGATCAACACCGTGGTCGGGCTCGGGGCCACCTTGTCGATCAGCCGGGACAAGTCGCGCATCACCTGGGTCTGGCCCAAGATCCCGGTCGGCCCTTCGGTCTGCACCCGGCGGCTGTTGCGCTGCTCGCTGGCCAGCGCCTTCGTGATCACCTGCTCGAGCTCGTCCCGATCGAACGGCTTGGTCACGTAGTCGAACGCGCCGGCCTTGATCGCCTCCACCGCGGTCTCCACCGTGCCGTGGGCGGTGATCAGGATCACCGGCAGGCCCGGCTGGTGCTGGTGTGTCCACCGGAGTAGGGCCATACCGTCGACGTTCGGCATCTTCAGGTCGGTCACCACCAGGTGGAACGGCTCGGCCTGCAGCCGCGAGATCGCCGCAGCCCCGTCCTCGGCGCTCTCGGTCTCGTGGCCGAAGCGGCGGAGGTGCGCAGCCAGCACCTTCCGGATGGAGGGCTCGTCGTCGACAATGAGGATCCGGCGGGTCATGTTGCGCTGTTGTAGCCCGAGGTGGGCGCGGGGACGAACCCGTGGCCGCCGCGGGTTGGACCGACGAGCACCCTGGAGACTCCATGCGCGCGTGGTTGACCACCCTGTTGTTCCTGGCCGGTCCTGCGTGGGCCGCCGATCCGGCGTCCGACTTCACCCTGCGCGACGTGAACGGCGCGGAGACCACGCTGTCGGGGTTGAAGGGCAAGGTGGTGGTGCTGTCGTTCTGGGCCACCTGGTGTGGTCCGTGCAAGGAGGAGATGCCGCACCTCCAGTCGATGTACGCGGAGATGGCCGACAAGGGCCTGGTGGTGCTGTCGATCTCGATCGACGACGCGCGCTCGGCGTCGAAGGTCAAGCCGTTCGTGATGAAGATGGGGTACTCGTTCCCGGTGCTGCTCGACCGGGAGTCCACCGTGATCGGCGCGTACAACCCGAGCAAGACCGTGCCGTACACCGTGGTGATCGACCGCAACGGCGAGGTCGTGAAGCGCACCAGCGGGTACAACCCGGGCGAGGAGACCGAGCTGAAGGCGCTGCTGACCACGCTGCTCGGCAGCTGACCGCCGCTTGACCCGCCGGCCCCGGTGCCTCGGCGCGCGAACGGGGTAGGGTGCCTCGGTACCGCCGCGGTCCGGGGCGGGGCGAGAGGTGGGCGTGACGTGGGTCTTGCTCGGGGCGATCGGGAGCGCGTGGGGGCAACAGCCCGCTGAACCCGCCGGGTCCAGCGTGTCGTTCGCGGAGGACTTCGAGCTCCGCTACTGGACCCTCGATCAGCGGCTGCCCGACCCCGCCGACGTAGCGGTGTTCGACTACGTGGAGCAGGTCAACCGGCTCAACATGAACGCGACCGCCGGCAAGTGGGCGTTCGCCGCGCAGGTCGACCAGGTCACCCTGTGGCTCGACCGGTACTGGCTCAACGACGAGCTGTTCCTGGAGCGCGACCTCACCGCCGAGGGCTTGCCGAACGTGTTCCCCGGCCGGGCGGCCGACACCGCGTACCTGAACCTCGAGAAGGTGCGGGCGACGCTCGAGGATCAGTGGGGCCTGCTGACGCTCGGCGACAGCTACGTCGCGTTCGGCCGCGGCGCCGCGCTGAACATGAACCGCAACGTCGACATCGACATCGACAGCTCGATCCAAGGCGCGAAGGCGGTGTTCCGGCCGGGCGCGTGGGACCTGTCCCTGGTGGTCGGCCAGGCGAACCGGCAGCAGGTGTGGCAGGACAACCCGAACCGCGACCTCCGGGGGGATCTGCGCCACTTCGTGACCGGGTTCCGAGCGGAGCGGTTCGGGCTGGGCCCGGCGAACCTCGGCGCGCACGTGGTCGGGTTCGACTTTGTCGACGAGGCTGGCTTCGCGGCTGGCTTTCAGCAGCTGGAGCCGTTCGACGCGGTGGTCGGTGGGGTCACCGCGGAGGTGATCGGCGTGGGCGGGATCGACGGGTACCTGGAGGCCGACCTGTACGGGTACGGGCCGAACCAGCCGTCGCCGCTCGGGCCCGACGTGGGTGACCTCGGGCACGCGGTGTACGCTTCGGCGAGCGCCTACCCCGGGCCGTTCGTGGTGTTGGTCGAGGGCAAGCGGTACTACCAGGCCGAGCGGGTGAACGCGACGCTGTCGTCCGAGCAGTACGAGGTCGCGGTCGCGCCGACCCTCGAGTACGAGCGGGTGGTCACCGAAGACAGCAGCGCCGCGTTGAACTCGAACGACGTGTACGGCGGCAAGGTCCAGGTCGACTGGGCCGCGGTCCCGGGCAAGCTCGTGCCGTACGTGTCGCTGGCCGCGTTCCGCGACCTCGACCTGTCCGGGCTGCACTTCAACGACACCCCCGAGACCATCGTGCACCCGCTGGCCGGGGTCGAGTGGATCGACGGCGGCTACGCGGTGCTGCTCAACGGCGGGTACCGCCTCGACGACCGCGACGGGGACACCGCCGGGACCGACCGGCAGGCCCACGTCGACCTGACGCTGAACCTCCCGCTGCCGGCAGAGCTCGACGCGTCGATCGCGATCGCCGCCGAGCGGTACCAGTGGGGGGTGAACCCGCTGCAGCAGTCCGACTACGTCGAGTCGGAGACCGGGACCACCCTGACCTGGCGCCACGTGTGGTCCGGCACCGCGTTCGTGGACTACACCACCAACCCGCTGGTGAACACGACCGGAAACGTCGGCGAGCAGCTGTACCTGGCGGGGGAGCTGCAGTTCAAGCCGACCTCGGCGTGGACGCTGAAGGCGTTCTACGGGTCGCAGAAGGCGGGCATCCGGTGCAGCGGCGGCCAGTGCCGGCAGCTGCCGGGGTTCGAAGGGGCGCGGGTGTCGGCGGTCGGAACTTTCTGACCGCCGCAATCAACGGGGCGGCCCGTTCGTCGTGGGGTCGGAGGGAGGATGGACGAGCCTCTCGAACAGCTGCTGCGACGGGCGTACCGCTACGCGGTGGCGCTGACCGGCGACCCGGTGGTCGCCGAGGACCTGGTGCAGGACGCGTGGTCGTCGGTGCTCGAGTCGAACGGCCCCCGCACCGGCCCGTACCTGTTCCGCACCGTGCGCAACGCGTGGATCGACGTGGTGCGGCGGGGGAGGGTCGTGCGGTTCGAGGCGCTGTCCGAGCCCGTACCCGGCGGGGCGCCGACCACCGGCGAAGCGCCCGAGTTGCTCGCCGCGCTGGGGCGCCTGCGGCTGGAGGAGCGCGAGGCGCTGTTCCTGTGCGCGGTCGAGGGGTACACCGCGCAGGAGGTGTCGGACCGCACCGGGCAGCCGCGAGGGACGGTGTTGTCGTTGATCCACCGCGGGCGGGTCCGCCTGCGCGAGCTGCTGGGGATGGACGAGCGGGAGGTGGCGCGATGACCGACGAACGCGTCGACGGGCTGGTGCGCGAGGCGTACGAGGGGCTCGAACCCTCGCCGGAGGCGCTCGGGCGGTGGCTGCGCCAGGCGGAGCGGCGGCCGCGGCGATCGTTGTCCGTCGGGTGGATCCTGCTCGCCGCGGCGGCGGTGCTGGCACTCGCCGCGTGGCCGTTGGTGCAGATCGAGCCGCCGCGCCGGCCGGCGTCGCTCGTCCCGGCCCCGCCGGTCCTGCCGCCCGAGCCACCGCCGCCCGCCCCGGCGATGCTCGAGGCGGCCGAGGCCGAGCGGATCGCGCGGGAAGCGGAGCGCGATCGGCTGTTGTTCCAACTGCGCAGCGGCGACCGCAAAGAGCAGCTCACCGCCAAGAACAAGCTCCAGCGCAACTTCAGTCGAGACCCGGCGGTGGTGGCGGTGCTGGGGGAGGGCCCGAAGATCGCGCCGGAGCCAGTGGGCCCGCGGGCGCCGCTGGACCCGCCGAACGGGCCCCTCCACCTCCGCGGGCTATGGGTCGGCTCGATCAGCGGGGGCAAGTCGTTCAAGATGACGGTGCTCGGGCAGTCCGGCGACAGGTTCGAAGGGACGGTCGAGCTCCAGCTCGCCGATGGCACGTTCACCAGCTTGGTCGTCACCGGCACCACCACCGGCAGCGACGTCGCGTTCAGCGGTGGCTCGTACGCGTTCCGCGCGAACGTGCTCGGTCACCGGGCCACCGGCGAGGTGGAGGCGCCGGACGGGGTGACGTACCACTGGACCGCGGTGCACTGAGGTTCCCCGGCCGGGGTCAGTGCGCGTGGTCCGGCGCGGCGGCCGCGTCCCCTTCGAGCGGGACGAGCTCGAACTTCGTGGCCAGGAACCGTCCGTCCGGCCGGATCTCGCCGCTGACCACCGCCGCGCGCGGCTGAGCGCACATCCCGCCGGGCTCGTGTGCGGTGACCATGTCGTCGGGCGGGTGCTCGCCGCCCACCGGGTACGCGACGCCGTCGATCTCGACCGCCCAGTAGCAGCCCTTGGACTCGGGGCGGTGCAGCACACAGGTGCCGCACCCTGCGGTCACCTCGCGGTCGGTCACCGCGATCCCCTCCGGGCGGCCACACCCCGCCGCTGCGAGCCACAAGAACGCGAGCACGTCGACCTCCCGCGCCCCTCGGTATCGCGCCTACGGGCCCTCGGCCGGGGGCAGCCCGATCAGCTCCGCGTCCAGCGGCTCGATCAGCGGGGATCGGCAACCCATGCGGAGCAACGCCTTCAACGCGCGCAGCCCTCCCGCGCCCCGGATCCGGTTTACCCGGTCGATCAGCGCGTCCTCGAGCTGGCTCTCTCCCGACCGGAACAGGCGCATGCAGAAGCTCGGCCACACGTTCGCGATCGACGACACGAACGCGCCCAGGTCCGCGATCTTCGGCGCCTGCGCGATCAACCGGTCGCCGCCGGCGAACACCGTCCCGGGGTCGGGTGCGGCCATTCGCCGCAGCCGGTGCGGATCCTCCGAGCAGTCCATCAGCCCCGACACCAGGCCCGAGGCGCGGAGGTCGTCGTACAGAGAAGGGGAGATGCGGGTCTTCAGGTGGCGCGGGTGGTGGTAGGCGAGCACCGCGATGTTCTTGTCGGCGGTGGTCTCGTACCAGGCCCGCGCGACCCGGTCGTCGACCTCGTAGTACACGGGCGGGGGCAGGAGCACCCCGGCCGCACCCTGGTCGCGCGCGGCCTCGGTGAGGAACGAGGTGGTGGCCTGGGACGGATCCCAGGTGCACGGGTACACCGGCCGGCCGCGGGCGGCGTCGAGTACGGTGCGGTGGATCGCCTCGCGCTCCCGGTCGGACAGGTACAGGAACTCGCCGGTCGTGCCGGTGGGCACGAACCCGTCCACCCCCTGCGCCGCCAGCCACAGCACGTGGGCCCGCAGCCGCGCGAGATCGACCCGGCCGCGGGTGTCGAACGGCGTGAGCAGGGCGACGTAGAACTGCACCGGGCCTCCGAGGAGTGAAACTCGCGCGTGTCGCGGGCCTCGTCAAGGGGGAGTAAGATCGGCGCCCGGAGCACGAACCATGAACCGCTACGCGATCACGATACTGCTGACCCTCGCGGGTTGTCCGAGCGAACGCAACCTGTTCGAGCAGGTGAAGACCGACGTGTGGGCCCAGGCGCCGACCAACCTGGTCGACATTTTGTGGGTGATCGACGACTCGGCCTCGATGACCGAGGAGCAGAACGTGTTGGTCAACGGGTTCGCGTCGTTCGCGAGCGAGGTCGACACGTCGGGCACGGACTTCCACCTGGGCGTGATCACCACCTCGTTCGACTACGCCGACCCGGCGCGGGCGAGCCTGCGGGGCGACCCCCCGTTCCTGACCCCGGCCGACGACTACCAGGCGTTGTTCCCGGAGCGGGCGCTGGTGGGCATCGGCGGCGAGGACAAGGAGAAGGGCCTCGAGGCCGCGGTGTGGGCGCTCCAGCCGACGCTGAACCTCCCCGGCGCCCCGAACGACGGGTTCGTGCGCAAGGACGCCCAGCTGCTCACCGTGTTCGTGTCGGACGAGGAAGACTGCTCGGACGAGGGGGCGCTCGAGGGGCAGCCGCCGGAGGCGTGCTACCAGCAGATGGACGAGCTGCCCCCGGTCGACGGGTTCGTGGACGCGCTGCGCGACCTGAAGCCAGGGGACCGCGGGGCGGTGCAGGTCGCGGCGATCGTCGGCACCTCGCGCTCGACCTGCCCCGACGTGTACACCGGCAACCGGTACGTGCAGGCGGCGGGCCTGACCGGCGGGCTCGTAGGCGACATCTGCCAGTCGGACTGGAGCCAGATGCTCGGTGATCTCGGGCTGAACGCGACCGGGATCCGCACCCAGTTCCAGCTGAGCTACGCCGCGCAGCCGGACACCCTCGAGGTGTACGTCGACGACGAGAAGGTGCCGGGCGACCCGGTGAACGGCTGGACCTACGACGAGCCGAGCTGGTACCTCGAGTTCCACGGCGACGCGATCCCGCCGCGTGGGAGCGCGGTCAGCGCGACCTACACCGTGCAGCCGGGCGCGCCGTCGCCGGTGGTCACCTCGTCGGCGCGCTGACCGACGTTCACCCGCCGGCGGGCGCGAGCATCAGCCACACGTTCCCCTGGTACACCGGGCCGATCTCGAGCCAGTGCTCCCCCGCAGGCACCGACAGGTAGTCGACCTCCAGCAGGTCGACGTCGCAGTTCGGGTTCGGCTCGCCGGGCGTGATCTCGACCCGATCCTCGCCGCTCCACACGGCGGGGACCGCGCCGGCGAAGTCGAGCAACAGGACGAGGTCGGACGGCGCGTCGGTCTCGAACCGGACGTACCCGGCGACCCCCGGCATCACGTTGACCCGGTACGGGTCCCGGCCGACCGCGATCGTGTCGGCCTCCTCGCGCGAGTCCGCCACGTCGAGGATCGTGCCCTCGGCGATGTGCAGGCACGCGTACGCTTCGACCGGTGGGGCGTCGTCTCCCTCCGATCTTCCGCACGCCACGAGGGCCGCCAGGCCCGAGACCCAATAGGATGAGCTTCGCATCCGCTACCCCTATCGTCGGGCGTGCCTAAGGAACAGGTGAAGGGCCGCCTCCGAAGCGGCCCGCGACGATGGAACCGCACACCCTGGAGGCCACGGTGGTGGACACCAAAGGAACCGTCCTCGTCTGTGACGACGAGGAGCTGATCCGCTGGTCGCTCGCGACCCACCTGGAGCAGGAGGGGTATCGCGTGCTCACCGCGGTCGACGGGCAAGATTGCCTGGACCAGGTCAGCAAGAACTCCCCCTCGTTGATCCTGCTCGACCTGAAGATGCCGAAGAAGGACGGCCTCACCACCCTGCGCGAGCTGCGCGCGTCCGGACAGGGGATGCCGGTGGTCGTGCTCACCGCGCACGGCGGCGTCGACAGCGCGATCGAGGCCACCCGCCTCGGCGCCTCTGCCTACCTGTCCAAGCCGTTCGACGTGCGCGAGGTGAGCCTCGCGATCGAGAAGGCCCTGTCGGACGAGCGCCTGAAGCACGAGGTCCACTACCTCAGACGCCGGGAGCGCTCCGGCTACGGGGAGTTCATCGGCGCCGCGGCCGCCACCCGGCCGGTGTTCGACGTGCTCGCCCGGCTCGAGACGGTCGACCCTCCGACCGTGCTGCTGCTCGGCGAGAGCGGCACCGGCAAGGACGTGTTGGCCCGGGCGATCCATGCCCGCGGCCCGCGACGGGAGCACCCGTTCGTCGCGATCGACTGCGGCGCGCTGACCGAGACCCTGATCGAGAGCGAGCTGTTCGGCCACGATCGCGGCGCGTTCACCGACGCGAAGCAGACCAAGCGGGGGCTGTTCGAGATCGCCGAGCGCGGGGTGGTGTTCCTCGACGAGATCGGCGAGCTGCCGATCGGCACCCAGTCGAAGCTGCTGCGGGCGCTGGAAGACCGCACGTTCAAGCGGGTGGGCGGGGTCACGCGGTTCCCGATGAACGTCGGGATCATCGCGGCGACCAACCGGAACCTGCGTGAGGAGGTCGACCAGGGGCGGTTCCGCGAGGACCTGTTCTACCGGCTCGACGTGGTGCCGATCCGCATCCCGCCGCTGCGGGAGCGCGCCGCGGATGTCCCGTTGTTGGTGGAGTACTTCCTCGACAAGTTCTCGCGCGGGTTCGGGCGCGAGCTCAAGGGGGTCGACGGCGAGGCGATGGCGATGCTCCAGCGGTACCGCTGGCCCGGCAACGTGCGCGAGCTGCGCAACGTGATCGAGCGGATCACGCTGCTGTGCCCCGAGGAGGTGGTCCGGGTGGAGCACCTGCCGCCGGAGCTGCGGTTCGCCGGCGGCGCCGCGACCACCGCCGAGTGCCCGTTCGTGTTGCCGGAGGAGGGGGTCGACCTGGAGGCGGTGGAGCGCGGGCTGTTGGTGCAGGCGCTCGCGCGCACCAGCGGCAACCAGAGCGCGGCGGCGCGGCTGCTCGGGATCAGCCGGTACGCGCTGCGGTACCGGATGGAGAAGTTCCAGCTGTCCGAGTGAGCCGCTCGCAGGCTCCTACACGAACCGCTCCTCGAACCGGGTCGACAACACCTTGGCCGCAGGCACCGGCGCCTCCGCGAACACGAGGTCGACGAACTCGATCCCGCGGTCCATCAGGCGCCGCTCCAGCGCGTCCTCCCACCACACCGGGTCCTCGCCGACCGGGATCGCGATCCGCGCGGCGGTCAGGAACCCGGCGCGCCCGCGCAGCTCCCCCTCGAGGGCCACCGCGAGATCGTCCGCCTGGTCCTCTCTCGGCGCCGCGCGCCCCGGGGGCGGCTCGGCGCTGGGCGCCGACGTGGCGCCGCGGGGCAACACCAGCACCGGGCACGGCGCGAACCGGACCACGTGCTCGGCGACCGAGCCGACCAACATCCGCTCGATCCCGCGCCGGCCGTGGGTCGGCATCACGATCAGGGTCGCGCCGAGCTCGCGCGCGAGCTCCACCACCCGGGTCCCGGGGTCGCCGATCGAGACGTGCAGGACCACGTCCGGCAGGTCCACCCCCGACGCCGCCAGCCGCTCCGCCAGCGCGCCGAGCGCGTGCTTTCGCCGAGGTTCGTCCTCGTCGGCGGGCCAGACGACCGTGGGGTGGGACAGGTCGAGGCGCGGCAACACGTGCACCACGTGCAGGTGCCCGCCCGCGCGGACGCTGCCCGCCCGCGCGAGCCCCGCGTCGCTGAACGGGGTGAGGTCGTGCGGGACCAGGATCACCTCGTTCATGGCTTCACCCCGCGCTGGAGGTGGCACTGGGTGCAGGTGCCCAGCAGGCTCCCGTACAGGCTGGCCCGCTCGGCCCCGGCGTCGGTCTCGAGCGCCTTGTTGGCGATCACGTACACCAGCTGCTCGAGCTCGCGCTGGCCCGTAGTGGGAGGGGCCTTGTCGAACCTGAGCGCGAGCGGCTGGTTGTCGAGCTCGGCCGCGCCGCGGTTCCACGCATCGTCGTCGTTCGCCAGTAGCCCCGTCCACATCCAGTCGCTCGCCCACCGATGCAGCGGCATGTTGTCGGTGGAGCTCCACTTCTGCGTCGGGACGTCCCGCGCCGCCGCGACCCGCGGTCCTCCGTCGTTGGCGTCGTGGCACTCGGCGCACGCCGCCGCGACCCGGGCCACCGCCACGCTCGCCGCCGCCAGATCGGGCGCCCCCGCCAACCCCTTCGCCTCGAGCTCGACCTTGGTGAGCCACGGCTTCCACGCCGCCGGGAACGTGTCGATCGGGTCGGGCGAGGTGAGGGGGCCGACCGCCGCCTTCGCGTCGGCGAGCTTGCCTTGGATCACCGCGTCGCGGGCGGTGGTCAGCGCGGCGAACCGCGCGTGCATCTGACTGACCACCGGCGGCGCTGGCTCGGCGCTCGCGGTCGTCACCACCCAAGCCCAGATCATCGGACCTCCCCCCGCCGCTCATGCAAGAGCCGCGCCGGCTCCTTATCCCGGTGTTTGCAGGCGGAGGGTGAACGTTGCCCCACCGAGCGGGCCCCGAGGCGACAGCTCGACCGCGCCGCCCATCCCCTCGGCGAACCGCTGGCACACCGACAAGCCCAGGCCGGTGCCGCGGGTCTTGGTGGTGAAGAACGGCTCGAACACGTGGGGCAGAACGTCGTCGGGCACGCCGGGCCCGGTGTCGGACACCGCGATCGCGCCGTCTTCGATCGCGAGCTCGACCCGGCCCGGAGCGGCGCCTTCCTGCACCGCGTGGATCGCGTTCTGCACGAGGTTCAACAAGATCTGGTGCACCAGGTCGGCGTCCGCCGAGGCTCGGCCCGAGCCGCGGGCGGTGATCGAGAATTTCGGGTGCTCGGCCCGGACCAGATCGAGGGTCCGGCGCACCGCCCCCCCGAGGTCCAGCGGCTCGAGCTGGACGGTGGTGGGGCGCGCGAACACCAGCAGATCGGACACCAGCCGATCGAGCCGGCGGATCTCGGCGTCGATCTTGACCATGATCGGCGCGTACGGCGCCGACGGTGGGATCGAGCGGCTGATCACCTGCAGCGCGCCCGAGATCCCGGCGAGCGGGTTGCGCAGCTCGTGCGCCACCGCGGCCGACAGCGCGCCGAGCTTGGCGAGCGTCTCGGTCCGGCGCAGCCGACCCTCGAGCGACACCGCCTCGGTGAGATCCTCGATCTGGAGCAGGAACGCCGCCGCCGGGTGCGACAACGGGACCACCGTGACCGAGAAGTGGCGCTCCGTCCCGCCGATCGTCACGTCGACCCGCGGGACCGTGGTGTCCACCCCCTCGGCCAGCGCCCGCTGCACGTGCTGGTCGAGCTGCGCGGCCTTCCGGAGCACCTCGGGGACCACGCGCTCCCACGCCTGGCCCACCACCTCCGCGCCGAACACGTCGAGGGTCCCGCGGGTCGCGACCGACACCCGGCCGTCCCGATCGGCGAGCAACACGGTGATCCGGAGCTGCTGGACCAACAGCTCCTGCAGCTCGAGCGCGGTCCGTCGCTCGCGGCTCTCGACGAAGCTCGACGTCATCAGCGCCAGATCGACCGTGAGCCCGCGGTGCACCGCGGCCATCGTCGCCGCTGCTTCGGCCGGTGGCAGTGCCTCCGCCGCGATCGCCGCCAGGTCGTCGGCGATCACCTGCGACGCCGTGTACATGTACGAGCTGTCGAGCCCGACCTCCACGTGGCGGCGCCCCACCCGCAGCCGCCGCTCGCGGTACGCCGCGTCGTGGGGGCCACACAGCAGCTCCTGCAGCCACACGCCCAGCGTGACCTTGAGCCGCGCGACCTGGGCCGGGTCGTGCAGCACCCGGCGGGTGCCGTCGAACCGCTGGGCGGTCTCGTAGAAGTGGTCGAGGATCCGGGGGACGTGGGGTTCGACCACCGGCCACAGCGCGGCGAGGAGGCGGCGGTCCGTGCGCCCCAGGCCGACATACGACGCGAGCTCGGACAGTTCCGGGTTCATGTGCGAGCGTAATCCGTTGGCGCAGCGCGGGTTGGCACGGCTTGCATGCCTGCCGGACGAGGAGGGTACATGCGGATGTTGCTCGCGGTCGATGTGAACGAGGGCGCCGAGGAGCTCGTGCGCGAGGCCGCGAGCTGGGCGGGCCGGCTCGGGGCGACGCTCGACCTGCTGTACGTCGACGAGCACGCGTACAACGTGTACCTCGTGCAGGATCCAGCGGTCCGCACCGTTCTGGATCGTGAGTGGACCCGGATCCGCGAGCAACAGCACCACAAGCTCCGGGCGTTGCTCGACACCCTGCCGGAGGCGATGCGCGGAGAGGCCTCGGTGCTCACCGGGCGGGCTGCCGACGAGATCGTCGCGGCCGCGAAGGGCAAGGACCTGGTGATGATCTGCACCCACGGGCGCAAGGGTCTGTCACACGCGCTGCTGGGCTCGGTCGCCGAGCGGGTGGTCCGGTTGGCCACCATCCCGGTGATCGTGCTCCGGCACAGCGCCTGATCGCACAGGCCCCCTGTGGGATTCCGCACCCGATCCCGCGAGACGGAGTCGGACGACCGAGAGGTCAGCGCGCGGCGAACGGGGTGAAGAACGACGCCAGGTCGTCGGTCACCGACGGCTCGGCGGCGAACATCAACGTGCCGTGGTCGCCGTTCGGGTACTCGTGGAACACCCACTGGCCCGGGTCGATGGCCCGCTGTGCGACCGACCAGTCGCGCTCGGCGGTCGAGTAGGTGAACACCGCCGGGATCGGCCCCAGCTCGGCCATCGGGTGGTTGTTCTCGGTGTAGGTGCCGCCGGTCATGAACCCGAGCGCGACCGGGACGGGCAGCCCTTCCCCCTCCGCCCACAGGGCATAGTCCAGCATCGAGGTCGTCCCGTTCGACGCTCCGATCAGCGCGATCGGGCCGTATCCGTCGGCCACCAACCGCAACACCGCCGCCTCCACGTCGGTGCGACCGTCGGGGCCGAGGTACGCGTCCTCGGCGTCACCGCCCGACTCGCCGGCGCCGCGGCGGTCGAGCGCGACCACCGAGAACCCGAGCCCGTACATCCGCTCCACGAACGGGGCGGGCCAGCTGGTCCGGTCCCAGGTGGGCGGGATCATGTGCAGCAGGACCAACCCGGGCGCGCCGGCGCGGTCCTGCGGGTAGTAGTCGGCCACGAGCGGGGTGCCGTCACGCGCGGTCAGCGTGATCTCCCCCGCGCCCGGAGGTTCGAACGGTGGCGGAGAGTCGGTGCCCGCCCCGGTCTTGCCCGCACAGCCGGCGAGCCATCCCCAACGCCACATTCGAGCCTCCTTAGGGAATCAAGACTGCCACGCCGGCAGCGCGCTGACCCGGGCGAACCACGCGGCGAGCCGCGGGTGGCCTTCGAACGGGATCGCGGCGGGCTCGGCGTACATCAAGCTCGCGCCGAGCGACACGTCCGCCAGGGTGAGCTGGCCGGTGGCGAGCCACTCCTTGCCTTCGAGGTGCGCGTCGACGAGCCGCGCCACGTCGTGCCACTCCCCCATCTTGCCGGCGACCACCGACTCGTCGGGCTCGCCCATCCCGAACGCCTTCTTGAACACGCGCTCGAACACGATCGGGCCGAGCGCCAGGTTCCAGTGGGTGTGGGTCCACATCATCCACCGCGCCACGTCGGCCTGCGCCGCAGCGTCGGTCGGCCACAGGTCGCGCCGCTCGGCCTTGTTCGCGAGGTAGATCGAGATCGCGTTCGACTCCCACAAGGAGAACGCGCCGTCCTGCAGCGCCGGGACCTTGTGGTTCGGGTTGATCGCCAGGTACCACGGCTCGAGGTGGGCCTTGTTGCCCATGTCGAGATCGACGATCTCGATCGGCAACCCCACGAGGCGGGCGGTGATCAGCGCCCGGTGGCAGTTCGGCGAGCGGCGGTTGACGTACAACTTCATGGGTCGATCCCTCCGGCCGCCCCTGTCTGGCGGCGGCGGAGATCGTTTCACCGCGAGATCGGCTTGTACCGGAGGCGGTGCGGCTGGTCGGCGGACTGACCGACCCGCTGCCGCCGGTCGCGCTCGTAGTCCTGGTAGTTGCCCTCGTACCACACGACCTGTGAGTCGCCCTCGAACGCCAGGATGTGGGTCGCGATCCGGTCGAGGAACCACCGATCGTGGCTGATCACCACCGCGCAGCCGCCGAACCGCTCGAGCGCCTCCTCGAGCGCCCGCAGCGTGCCCACGTCGAGGTCGTTGGTGGGCTCGTCCAACAACAGGAGGTTCCCGCCGGTCTGCAGCAGCCGCGCGAGGTGCACCCGGTTGCGCTCTCCGCCCGACAACGTGCCGACCTTCTGCTGCTGGCGCTGGCCGCGGAACCCGAACGCGGTGCAGTACGCGCGGCTGTTCATCTCGCGCTTGCCGACCTTCATCACCTCGTGGCCGCCCGAGATGTTCTCCCACGCGCTCTTGTCGGGGTTCAGGTCGCTGCGGGACTGGTCGACGTACGACAACTTCACCGTGTCGCCGACCTGCAGCGCGCCGCCGTCCGGCTGCTCCTGGCCCACGATCATCCGGAACAGGGTGGTCTTGCCGGCGCCGTTCGGTCCGATCACGCCGACGATCCCGCCCTTCGGAAGGTCGAACGACAGGTTCTCGAACAGGAGCTGGTCCCCGTACGCCTTGCGCAGCCCGTCGGCCCGCACGACCACGTCTCCGAGGCGCGGCCCGGGGGGGACCTCGATCTCGTGGGTGGTCGTGTTGCCGGAGCTGGCCTCGTCGATCTGCTCGAGCAGCTGGTCGTACCGCGCCATCCGCGCCTTGTTCCGGGCGCTGCGCTTGCCCTGCCCGAGCTTGATCCACTCGAGCTCTTGCGCCAACGAGCGCTGCCGATCGAGGTTCTTCTTCTCCTCGAGCGACTTCTTCTGCTTCTGGTCGAGCCAGCTCGAGTAGTTGCCCTCCCACGGGATGCCCTTGCCGGCGTCCATCTCGAGGATCCAGCCGGTGACGTTGTCGAGGAAGTACCGGTCGTGGGTGATGACCACCACGGTGCCGGCGTACTCCCGCAGCGTGCGCTCGAGCCACGCGACCGACTCGGCGTCGAGGTGGTTGGTGGGCTCGTCGAGCAGCAACATGTCGGGCTTCGACAGCAGCAGGCGACACAGGGCGACCCGGCGCTTCTCACCACCGGACAGGTGGTCGACCGCGGCGTCCCCTTCGGGGGTGCGCAGCGCGTCCATCGCGATGTCCACGGTGCGGTCGATCTCCCACGCGTTGCTCGCGTCGATCTTGTCCTGCAGGGTGGCCTGCTCCTCGAGCAGCGCGTTCATCTCGTCGTCGGACAGCTCCTCGGCGAACTTCGCGTTGACCTCTTCGTACCGGGTGAGCAGCCCGCGGATCTCCCCGAGGCCGAGCTCGATGTTCCCCCGCACGGTCTTGGTGGGGTCGAGCTCCGGCTCCTGCGGCAGGTACCCGACCCGAGCGGTCGGATCGACCCAGGTGGTGCCGTCGTAGTTCGGATCGACCCCGGCCATGATCTTGAGCATCGTGGACTTGCCGGAGCCGTTCGGGCCGATCACGCCGATCTTGGCGCCCGGGTAGAACGACAGGCTGATCCCGCGAAGCAGCTCGGTCCCGTCTCCCAGGACCTTGCGCAGCTGATGCATCTGGTAGATGAACTGTTGGGCCACGACACCCCTCCGAGCTCGACTCGGCGCCCCTTAGCCTTCGCCGCGTTCGCGCGCACGATCGCGTCCTGCCGAAGTTGAGGTTACTTCCGGGCGCGCGGGCTGCGGCCTGCCGTAAGCAGCAATTGGGGGAGACATGAATCGCTGGACGCTGGGTCTGATCGCGTTGTTGGCTGGGTGTAACGGAGAGAAGACCGACACCGACACCGGGACCACCGAGCAGGACACCGATGTCGACACCGACATCGACACCGACGCGGACTCGGACGCGGACGCCGACTCCGACACGGACGCCGACACCGACACCGACACGGGCACGGGCAACCCGCCCGCGAGCTCGGACTGGACCCGGGACATCCTGAGCACCGACCTGCAGCTCGACGTGACCGCGTACACCGGCGTGGCGACGATCGTGCTCGCCGGGTCGACCACCTCGACCGGCGCGTCGTTCGAGATCGGCGACCTCGCGATCACCTCGGTCACCGGCCCCTCGGGTCCGCTGAACTACCTCGCGAACGCCGGCGTGCTGGACGTGGGCGTGCCCGCGAGCGCGACCGAGTCCGAGCTGGTGGTGTCGTACGGGTTCTCCGACCACACCGGCACGTTCGACGGGTACATGGGCACCGAGCAGGTGTCGTTCCTGTGGCCGTACTTCTGCGGCAACCTGTTCCCGTGCCACTCGCTCCCGTCCGACGGCCTCACGTTCACGATGGGCCTCACCGGCGTCCCGTCGGGCTCGGTCGCGGTGTATCCGGAGTCGATCCCGGCCGAGGCGCCGTCGTACCAGATCGGGATGGCGATCGGGGACTACACCGAGCTGCCGCTCGGGGTGACCACCAGCGGCACCGAGGTGTCGGCGTACTACCTGTCGGGGGTCGACGACGAGGTCGAGACCCAGACCGGCACCGCCCACCTGCTCGACGTGTTCGAGTTCTACGAGCAGAACTACGGCCCGTACACGTTCGGCGCCAAGGTCGCGAGCGTGTCGGCCGACTGGGGCCCGGGCGCGTACGGTGGGATGGAGCACCACCCGTACTGGCACATCGGGCAGTTCTCGATGGGCGACGAGCTGACCCACGCGCACGAGGCCGGCCACGGCTGGTTCGGCGACGGGATCCGGCTCGAGTGCTGGGAAGACTTCGTGTTGTCCGAAGGCACGGTCACCTACATGTCGATCCACGCGCTCGAGACGGTCGGCGGGCCGAGCGAGTGGGAGTACTACGGCGATTGGCTCGGGTTCATCTGCAGCGACGACGCGTACCCGTACTACGGAAACGCGGTGGCGTGGCCGCAGACCTGTGACCCGATCCTGTGGGACCCGCTGGTGAACTTCACCGGGATCCCGTACGTCAAGGGCGCCTGCTTCTACGAGGAGGTCGCCGATCTGGTCGGCGCCGACGTGGTCGACGACGCGCTCTCGACGTTCTACGCCGCGAACGTGAACCAGGCCGCGTCGATGGACGAGATGATCGCGCAGCTGAAGGCGAGCGCGCCCGGCAACGACGCCGCGATCGACGTGCTGGTCGACGAGTGGCTGCTCCAGTCGGCGTGTCCGACGGACGCGGTCTCCCGCTGCACCGACGGGCTGGTCGGGGGCGGCGACACCGGCGACACCGGGGCGGGCACCACGGGCACCACGGGCACCACGGGCACCACGGGTGACACCGCGGCCGCGCCGGCGTTCGGGCGCAACCCCACGTAGGACCCGACCCGGGCGAGGAGGGCGCCGGCGCCCCCCTCGCTCCCCCTACTCGCGCGTGCGCGCCGGCGGGATCTGGCCGGGCGTGCGCGGGAACGGGATCACGTCGCGGATGTTCTGCATCCCGGTGAGCCACATCAACATCCGCTCGAACCCGAGCCCGAACCCGCCGTGCGGGGTGGTGCCGAACCGGCGCAGGTCGAGGTACCACCACAGCGACTCGGGGTTCATGTTCCGCGCGGTCATCGCACGCTCGAGGTGATCGAGGCGCTCCTCGCGCTGCGAGCCGCCGATCATCTCGCCGATCCGCGGCACGAGCAGGTCGGTGGCGGCGGCCGTCAGGCCGTCGTCGTTGCGGCGCATGTAGAACGCCTTCTGCTCCCACGGGTAGTCGGTCACGAACACCGGGCCCTTGAAGTGCTCCTCGGCCAGGAACCGCTCGTGCTCGGACTGCATCGAGCTGCCGAACCCGATCGGGTACTCGAACGTGCGGCCCGACTTCGCGAGGATCTCCTGCGCCTCGCGGTACGTGACCCGCGCGAACGGCTGGGACACGGTCGCGCGCACCTGGTCGGGCACGCCCTTCGCGATCCGCGCGTCGAAGAACGCGAAGTCACTCGCGCACTGATCGAGCGTCGCCAGGGTGACCTCGCGCACGAAGTCCTCCGCCAGCGCGATCACGTCGGTCAGGTCGGCGAACGCCATCTCGGGCTCGATCATCCAGAACTCCGCCGCGTGGCGCGGCGTGTTGCTGTTCTCGGCGCGGAACGTGGGGCCGAACGTGTACACGTCGGTGTGGGACTGCGCGAAGCACTCGACCTCGAGCTGGCCCGACACGGTCAGGTACGCGGGCTGCCCGAAGAACTCGGGCGCGTTCGCGATCGGGAACAGCTCGCCCGCGCCCTCGGCGTCGGCGCCGGTGAGGATCGGGGTGTGCACCCACAGGAACCCGCGCTCCTGGAAGAACCGATGGATCTGCCACGCGAGCGCGTTGCGCACTCGGAACAGCGACTGGTGCGTGTTCGACCGCGAGCGGAGGTGGGCGACGGTGCGCAGGAACTCCATCGTGGTCGCCTTGCGCTGGATCGGGAACGTGGTCGGGTCTCCCGGGCCCACGATCTCGACCCGATCGGCCTTCAGCTCGAACGGCTGCTCGGCCCCGGGCGACGCCACCAGCGTGCCGAACGCCCGCACCGCGGTGCCGACCCCGAGCTCACGCTGGAGCTCCTCACTCGTGTCGGCCGGGAGGACGACCTGCAGCGTGTGGGTGCCCGACCCGTCGTACAGGTGGAGGAAGCTCACGTTCTTGCTGAACCGCGAGGTGCGGATCCACCCGGTGGCGACGACGGCATTCCCCACCCCTCCGCGCTCGAGGATGGTGCGGATCGGGATGCGACGGTCGACGCCGGCCATGACTGCCTCCTGTGGGTCCAGGTCTATGGTGGGCGGCGCCCCTGGGCAACGCCGCTACCGGACGACCACGTCCGCGAAGTCGAGCATCGTCCGATCGAACGGAAGCTCGGCGGCCTCGATGGTGCGCAGGTTCAGCACCACCTGCACCACCTCGGGATCCTGCGGCCGCGGGACGTCGCCGGTGTCGAGGATCGCCTGCACCAGCGCGGCGGTCTGCTGGCCCACCCCGACCGGATCGGGGGTCATGGTGAACAGGCCGCCGGCCTCGACCATGCTCGCGGTGTCGACCAGCAGGGGGAGGTGCCGCCGGCGCGCCTCCTCGGCGATCGCGCGGTACCCGAACGTGGTGAGGATCGACCGGTCGGGCGGGAGCCACACCGCGTCGGCGCCCTGCAGCGCGAGGGCGTTCATCTGCCGTCGCACGTCCGACGGCGCCTCGGCCCGCGCGATCAACATGTCGCGGTCCACCTCGACCGCCGCCGCGTTCATCGCGAGCAGGCGCTTGTCGGGCGTGTCGGGGCCGCGGATGACGCCGATCGTCCGAACCTCGGGGAAGAAGCCTACGAACTGCGACAGGTAGGTGACGGGGTCGACCGCCATCGTGACCCCGGTCACGTCGTCGCCGGTGAGCCCGTACCGCTTCGGGTCGAGCACCGACGCGTACACCACGGTCGTCCCCGGCAGGCCGTTCTTCACCGCATACGCGGCCTTCGCGCCGACGCACACGACCACCTCGGGCGGGGTGCGCGCGAGCTGCGCCACCACCGCCGCCGCCTCCGACGCGCGCCCGTGCAGCGTGTACACCCGGGGGGCTCCGCCGAACGCGGACAAGAACGCGTCGGTGGGCTCGCGGTACGCCTCGAGCTCGTCGCTGACCACCACCGCGACCGGCGACGGGGCGGCGCGCGCCACACACGACAACAGCAGCGGGATCACGGCGACCTCAGCGACAGGTGACGTTCAGGACTTGGCTGCGGCGGACGACGATCTGCCGCGGCTCACAAGTGTAGCCCGGCACCTGGATGGTGTGGCTGCCGACCGGGATCTTGTACCGGACCAGCGCGGTCTCGCCGACGGGCGCGCCGTCGACCAGCACCGGCTGGCCGCGCTCGGTCGAGGTGACGTTGAGGAACCCGATCTCGACCACCTCGACCCGGGGCGGAGCGGGGTCGGGCGCGACCGTGGGG
>JBEBJC010001304.1:0-2171 GCA_040080105.1 Myxococcota bacterium | reverse complement strand
AGTTGGGCGCGCGCGATCTCGCCCTCGCGAGCCTCGGTGGCACCGGTGAACGCGCCGCGCCGGTGACCGAAGAACGTGGACTCGAACAGGCTTTCGGGGACGGCGCCGCAGTCGACCGCGCATAGCGCGCCGGTCCGCTGCGACCAGGCATGCACCGCGGCCGCCGCGACCTCCGCGGACAGCCCCGGCCCGTCGTCGGTGACCGTCACCACCACCCGGTCGCCGCGGCGCTCGGACACGACCTCGACCCGGCCGCCCTCGGGTCGCGGCGCGACCCCGTGGCGGACCGCGTTCTCCACCAGCGGCTGCACCAGCAGCCCCGGCACCTCGACCCGCTCGGTCCCCTCCCCGACCTCGACCCGCCACGACAGCCGGTCGCCGAGGCGCGCGCCCTCGATCCGGAGCAACCGCCGCACCACGTCGAGCTCGTCGGCGAGAGGCACCCGGCGGGTCGAGCTGCCGAGGGCGTGGCGCATCGTGGCGGCGAGATCGGTCACCAGGTCCTCCGCCCGGTCCGGGTCGAGGTGGACCAGCTCGGCGAGCGTGTTCAGCGTGTTGAACAGCAGGTGTGGGTCGATCTGGGCCGACAGCAGGTGCAGCCGGCTCTCGAGCGCGCGGGCCTCGAGCTGGGCCGCGCGCGCCCCCGCGGCGGCCACGTCGCGCGCCAGCCGCCGGTGGGTGTACCCGAGCGCCGCGGTGGCGGTGCCGGTCAGCGCGGCGGCCGAGCCGAGCGCGGCGACCGCCGGCCACCGGAGGACGAGGTACGGCCAGCCGTGCGACAGCCCGGTGGTCGCGGCGGCCACCAGCACCCCGGTCGCCACCACCCCCGCCGCGATCGGCACCGCGACGAACGGCGGCAGCCCGGCCCACCCGCCGCGCAGCGCGGCCCCGACCCCGACCCCGACGGCCGCGCACGCGAGCGCGCCCACCAGGTCGAGGTCCTGGTGCAGGAACCCGAGGACGGCGAGCGCCAGCAGCGCCGCCCCGAGCCCGTGTGCGACCGCGGTGGCGGCGCGCCGGATCACACCACCTCGGCGGCGGGGCCGCGGGTCCCGATCCACACCGCCCCTACGCCAGCCACCGTGGCGCCGATCCACGCGAGGGTGCCCACCCACGGGATCGCCGTGACCAACACCAGCGGCACCAACCCGACCGCGAGCGCGAGGTACGGCGAGGCCGGGTCCTCACTCTCGCCGCCGAGCCGCCGCAGGGCCCACTCCCCGAGCGCCTGCGCCGCCACGATCTGCGCCCCGTACAGCGCCACCAGGAACGCGAGCCAACCGAGGATCCCGAGCGGGATCGGGATCACCAGCGCGAGCGCGAGCATCGAGGCCACCGGCAGCGCGCAGGTGATCACGAACCCGAGCGCGAGCGCGCGCCCCGGCTGCTCCCCGAGCGACCGGCCGAGCCGAGCTGCGCCCGCGCCCCCGAGCGCGAGGAACGCCGCGCCCACCAGGAGCTTCGACGCGTAGGACCAGCTGGTCCACAGGGAGAACGACACCAGGCGCGACCCGAGGCTCGGCGGCGCCTCGGGTTCGTCCTCGACCTCGATCTCCTCGACCTTCTGGGTGAACCGCACCGCGCCGTTCACGATCCCCTCGACGCCGGCGACCTCGGTCGGCGCCTCGTACACCAGGTCGCCGCCGATCGTCGCGCCGGGTCCGAGCTCGAGCTCGCCGATCTCCAGCTCGACGTCGCCGCCGATCGGGCCGCCGAGCACGACCCGGCCCGCGCCGATCTGCACGTCGCCGCCGACCGGGCCGTCGAGCTCGACCACCCCCGCGCCGACCAGCACGTTGCCGCCGACCGAGCCGCCGTCGACGAGCTGGAGCCGGCTCGCCAGGCCGTACACGTCACCGCCGACCGGGGCGGTGATCGTCACGTTCTCCGCCATCACGAACAGGTCGCCGTGGACCGGGGCGGACACGTCGACCTGCTGCGCCATCGCCATCCCGTTGTCGAGCACGTCCGCCCGCAGCTCGACCGAGCGTCCCATCAGGAACAAGTCCTGCGCGCGCTCCTCGACCACCACCTCCTCGTCGGCGCGGAACAGGGTGTCGGGGGTGAGCGCGACCTCCACCTCCGGCACGGTCGGCGGCAGCGGGACGAGGACGGGGTCCTGGGCCAGCGCGACCCCGGCGAGCGACAGCGCGACGACACCACTGCACATC
>JBEBJC010000237.1:0-10297 GCA_040080105.1 Myxococcota bacterium | reverse complement strand
GATCGGGACCTCGACCTCCTGGCCGTTGCGCTCGAGCCGGGCGGTGCGCGGCCGCAGGTCGGACAGCGCGCGGATCGCCTCGCCGGTGGAGCGCTTCGCGCGGGTCTCGAGCTGCTTGCCGATCGAGACCAGCGTCAACACCGCGGCGGCCGACTCGAAGTACAGGTGCTCGGTCCCGCCGAGCCACAGGCCGATCGACAGCGCGTACGCCGCGGTGGTCCCCAACGACACCAACAGGTCCATGTTGCCGGTGCGCCCGCGGATCGCCGCCCAGGCCCCGCGGTAGAACCGGCTGCCGAGGCCCAGCTGGACCGGGGTGGCGAGCACAAGCTGAAGCCAACCCGGGAGCATCCAGTGCCAGCCGAACGGGTCGCCGACCATCGGCGCGACCAGCGGCAACGTGAGCGCGGCCGCCCCGATCGACAGCGCCAACTCTCGCCGGTCGCGTCGGGTGGACTCGGCCCGACGCGCCTCGGCCGCCGCCAAGTCGGTCGGGGCGAGCGAGGCTTCGTACCCCGCCGCGCGGACCGCCCCGAGCAGCACCTCCGCCGGCACCCCTGGGCGGGCGGCGATCGACGCGAGCTCGGTCGCCAGGTTCACTTGGGCCGAGACCACCCCGGGGACCCGCGCGAGCGCCCGCTCGATGCGCTGGGCGCACGTCGCGCAGGTCATCCCCACCACCGCGAGGCGGATCGGGGCGACGGGCACGGTGAACCCGGCGGACTCGATCGCGTCTGCGAGCTGCCCCGGGTCGACCCGCGCCGGGTCGTACCGGACCGCGGCGCGCTCGGTGGCGAGGTTCACCGTCGCGTCCTCCACCCCGTCGACCCGCCGCAGCACCTTCTCGATGCGCTGGGCGCACGTCGCACAGGTCATCCCCTCCACCGGCAGGACGACACGGACTCGGTCGGGTTCGAGGTGCACGGTGCGCCCTAACCCGGCGTCCACGTCCCAGGGTGGGACCGGTGTCCCGCGGTCGAGACGGAGGAACCTGAGAACGCCAGCTATCCGCGGCACCGGGCGTGCTTGGAGCCCCCGCGGAGGTGCCGATGTTCGCGCTGTTGATCGCTGCGCACGCGCAGGCCGTGCAGTACAACGGGACGCCGGTGATCACGTTCCGGGTCGACCGGCCGGCGGGGGACTACGTCGAGGGGGCGGCGACGTTGTCGAAGGTCCGGGTGGAGCACTGCGCCGGGGGGTGGACCGACGTGTCGGTGGGCGCGGCGATCGATCCGGTGGCGCCCAACGAGGTCGGGATCCCCGCCGGGGACCACTGCGGCCTGACGTTCTACTGGTCGACCGCGGTCGAGGTGGACGGGCCCGCGTACACCGTGCGCTACTCGGGGGCCACCACCACCGTCCCGCTCGCGACCGACATCGCGCCGCGTGCGCTGTCGCCGTACACGGTGGTCTCGGGGTCGATGTCGGGCGGGGGACCGTGGCTGCTGGTGTCGATCGACTGACCCGGGGTCCTCACTCCTCGGTGTCGGTGTACTCCGACGCCGGGAACAGCTGGGTGGCGAAGATCAACACCCGGTTCCTCGGTCCGGGATCGTCGATCGCGAGCTGCACCAGCTCCTGCTCCATCTCGCGCAGCCGCACCAGGAACCGGTCCGCGGTGGCCTCCGACACCGCCATCGTGGACAGCCCGGAGTGCTGCTCGTTGCCGTATCTGCCCACCGCCCGGAGCATCAGCTGGGCGAAGCCTTCGCGCAGCGCGAGGCCGGCGGCGGCCTGGCGATCGGCCAGCACCGAGGGGGTCCGCACCGACAACACGTCCCACCCGCCGTCGGAGCGGACCGTCAACACTCCGATCCGGATCAGGCGGTTCAGCGTCTCGCGGGCGCGGTCTTCGGTGAGGGGCGGCGACGTCGTGCGGGCGACCCACGCCGGGTCCGGTCGGAACCCCTCGCACAACGCGAGCTCGGCGACCACGTTCAACGCCCAGTCCGCTTGGGCGTCCACGATCTCGTCGCTCGGGCTCGCCGCCGCCCGTTGCTGCAGCCGGCTCCGGATGGTGGCGAACGCCGAGCGCCGGGCGCGCTCGGATCGGCTCTCGAGGTCGACCAGCGCTTCGAACCAGCTCTTCCCTTCGGCGTCGAGCGCGAGCGCGGCCGCGAACGCGTCGACCCTGGACGGGTCGAGCCCGCGCTGACCGCGCAGCAACATCGACAACATGCTCTCCGGCATGTCCAGCAGGCCCGCGAGTTGACGTTGGGTCAGGCCCAACAGGTCGCGCTGGAGGTTCACGAACGAGCGCCAATCGGTCCTGTCGTACAGTTCGTCATGCATGGCGCACCCCCCTAACCCCGCGGTGGGCGGATTCGGCACGCCGACATCCACCGGTAGAAGGTGGAGCGGGGCACACCCGCCAGGGCAGCGGCGGCGGAGACGTTGCCGTCCGCGTCGGACAACGACCGGAAGACCAGCGCGGCCCGCGTCTGGACCTGGAGCTCGCGCGCGACCGACCTCGGGGCCGGTGGCCCGGCGAGGTGCTCCTCCCCGATCGCCGACGCGCCCTGGTGCACCGCCACCATGTACGCGCGCAGCAGCCGAGCCCGCACCCCCCGGTACGAGCGCTCGCCCACCGCCTCGGTCACCAGGCGCTCCACCAGGCCGGGCCGCAGGCGGAGGCCGGGCTGCCCGTGGTCCCGGGCGTACTCTACGACCCAGTCGAACAGCGCCTCCCGCACCACTTCGACCGTGGGGGCCGGCACCTCGACCACGTACGGCGACAGCCGGTCCCACAGGTCCGGCCGCAGCGCCCGCGCCGGGTCGCGCCAGGTGGCGAACACCAGGCGGACGTGGGCCACCTCGTCGCGGCCGGCCCCGACCGGCCGGTACGGCGCGCCGTCGAGCAGCGTGTTCAACGCGACCTGGTTCGCCGGCGCGAGCTCCCCGACCTCGTCGAGGAACAACGTCCCGTCGCGCGCTTGTGCGACGAACCCCGCCTCGTCTTCCGCCCCGGTGAACGCGCCCCGGCGGGCGCCGAGCAGCCGCGCCAGGAACAACGGCTCCGGGATCGCCCCGCAGTTGAGCGCCACGAACGGACCGGTTCGGCCGCTCCGGGCGTGCAGCTCGCGCGCGAGGGTGGACTTCCCCGTGCCGGGAGGCCCCACCAGCAGCACCGGGCAGCGGTGCCAGGGCGCGAACAGGTCGAGCGCGTGCAGCACGGGTTCGGGCCAGATCAAGGACGACCTCCGGGGTGGCGGGGGGGCGCAGTGGCCGTGACGACAGCGACGATGTCAATGGGTCGCCGAGTGGCGGACACGCCCTCCTCCGAACCAATCAAATCCCGGCCGGTCCCGGGTCCGCCACCGTCGCGACTTCACAGTTTGTGAAGCCAAGGCATGCGCTCGGTTATCTGGTAAACACAGAGATTTCGACTGCTCTGTGACTATATACTCGCCGAGTCGCCTCGCGAGGCAACTGCGGCGGCGGTACCCCCCGACCCACCTTCACAGCAGAGGCCCGCGTCCCTTCACTCGGCCGTGTCCTCCCCGTTCCGGCTTCCTCGGACGTCCGTGAGCGTCGCGATACGAGGGTCGCGCGAGGCTCGGATGTGGTGGATGTCGACCTGGGCGGGGGCGTGGGACACGTCGCCGAAGGAGCTGTTGGCGCTGGCGCGGCGCGCGGACCCCGAGGAGTCGTACACGGTGCTGCTCGACCAGGGCACGATCCGGGTCGAGGGTGACGGCTCGGTGGTGGACACCCTGCACCAGGTGATCGGGATCTCCACCGCCACCGGGGTCGACGCGTGGTCGACCGTGTCGGTCGGGTGGCTGCCGGAGTTCGAGGACCGGCCCACGTTGTCGGCGCGGGTGGTGTCGCCCGACGGCGCCGAGCACGAGCTCGACCCCACCTCGTTCGTGGAGGCGACCGAGCCCGGGGTGGACCCGTCGATGGTCGAGGACACGCGGCTGTTGCGGGTGGTGCTGCCGCAGGTCGCGGTGGGCTCGGTGATCGAGATCGAGTCGGTCCGGCGCGACCACCACCCGCTGGGGGCGCAGGGCCGCGCGTGGTTCGTGCCGCTGCCCTCGCTCGACCCCACGGTCCGACGCGAGCGGACCTACGACGTGCCCGAGTCCACGCCGCTCCGGTGGTCGATCGACGAGCCCGACCCGCGGCTGAAGGTCGACGTGTCGGACAAGCGCGCCCGCGGCCGGCGGGTGATCCGGTTCGAGCAGAAGGAGCCGACCGAGTGGGAGTGGCGACCCGACCTGCCGCCCGGCGTGTTCGGCGCGCCGGTGTTCCGCGTCGGCACCGGTCGGGCGTGGGCCGACGTGGCGGCCGCGTACCACCCGATGGTGCAACGCGCGATGGGCGAGGGCGAGGCCGGGTTGGAGCGGCCGCTCGCCGAGCTCCGCGCGCTGCCGGAGGGGGAGCGGGTCGCCGCGGCCACCGAGATCGCGCGCGACCGGGTCCGGTACGCGGCGATCGAGTTCGGAGCTGGGCGGATCGTGCCGGCGTCGCCCGCGGAGGTGCTGTCGCGCGGGTACGGCGACTGCAAGGACAAGGCCACGCTGCTGGTCGCGCTGCTCCGAGCGGTGGGGGTGGAGGCCGAGCTCGCGCTGGTGGCCACCCGACCGGCGTACGTGCCGGCCGACTTCCCGAACGCCCAGGTGTTCGACCACGCGATCGTGCACCTGCCGGCAGACGACCGGTGGATCGACCCCACCTCGCGGTTCGACCGGCCGGGGGAGCTCCCGATGTTCGACCAGGGGCAGCCGGCGTTGCTGGTGCGGCCCACGGGCGGCGCGCTGGTCACGACCCCGGTGCAGCCGCTCGTCCTCGAGCGGGTCACCTCGTTCGACCTGTCGGTGGTGGGCGGCGGGGCGGTGGTGCAGCGGACCCGCAGCGCGGGCCCGATGGCGGGCGAGTACCGCGCCCAGTTCGACGGGGTGCCGCGGTCGGAGTGGCCGGCGGTGGTCCGCGATCGGTCGGTCGAGTGGTTCGGCACCGACCGGGTGCAGGTGGCGGTGTCGCCCGAGCCCACGGGCCCGTTCGAGGTCACCCTGAGCGTGGCGAGCGCGGCCACCGCCCAGTCGATCGAGGGGGAGGCGTGGGTCACGACCGACGTGCGCGCGCTGAGCTTGGGGGCGCCGGCGGTGTTCGACCTCGACCAGGCGGGGCCGCCCACCGAGCGCGTGCACCCGTACGACCTCCTGCGGCGTGAGGTCTCGCTCACGAGCGAGGTGACGCTACCGGCGGGGATGGTCCTGGTGGACCCGCCGGCCGACCGGGTGTGGACGCTCGGAGACGCGCGCCTCGCGCGGACGTTGGCAGTGGAGCCGAGCCCGTCGGGGTCGCGGGTCCGGCACGAGGTGACGCTCGACGCGGGAGACGGGCTGTTCACCCCGGAGGAGGTCACGGCGTGGCGGTCGGCGGTCACCACGCTGCAGGCCGAGGCCCGGCTGTACGCCCGCCACCCGGCGTGGGAGGCGCTCACGGCCGGCGAGCCGGGCAGGGCGCTCGAGGGCTTGCGCCGCCCGCCCGACCAGGACCCGCGCCCTGCGCACGAGGCGCTGCTGCGGGCCACCGCGCTGGCCGAGCTCGGGTTCGAAGCCGACGCGCTGGCCGAGCTCCGAGCCTTGGCGGCGCGGTTCCCCGACCTGCCGGTGGTGGTGGGCGCCCTGGGGCGGTCGCTCGTCGAGGTCGATCGAGCGGAGGCCCGGGCGGTGCTCGAGCGGGCGATGGCGCTCGATGTGGACTACCCGCCGATCACGTTGGCGGGGCTGTACGTCGACGAGGGGCTCGTCGAGGAGGTGGTGGCGCTGCTCGCGACCCGCGCGGGGTACGGCGGGTCCACCGAGGACCAGATCCGCGAGCACGCCGGTCGAGCGCTGCTGTTCGCGGGGCGGCTCGACGAGGCACGCGACACGCTCGCGTCGCTACCCGACTCTCCGGTGACCCAAGCCGTGCGGTACCTGCAGACCGGGGCGCCGATGGTCGATCCGTCCGCGCCGTTGCTCGCGGTGGCCGCGATGTTGGGCCACCCGGAGCACGACGCGCGGTTCCCCGAGCTGGCCGAGGGCGCGGCGTGGCTGCGGACCGCGCCGACCGAAGCGCGCACCCCGGAGCAGGCGCTCGCGCTGCTGATCCTGCGGTGTGGGGCGGGAGAGCCCCTCGGGGCCGTGGCGTCGAAGGGGCTGCGAGCGCAGCAGGACGACCTGTTCGCGGGGTGTCGTGCCGCGGAGGTCGGCGAAGGGCTGCCCCGGTGGGCCCGCGGTCCGGTCGCGTCGATCGGTCTGCTGACCGCCAAGGCCGAGGGCCACGACGCGATCGGGTTCCAGCTGACGCTGGAGGAGACGCGGGCGTTCGTGCAGCGGGTGGGGGACCACTACCAGGTGGTCGCGATGGACGGGGTGCTCGGGGAGCTGCCGGAGGCGCTCGCGGGGACGGGCCCGGCGCCGGCGGCAGCGGCGCGGTTCGCCCTGTCCGTGGTGCCGGGGATCGACGGGGTCGACCCGACCAAGGCGACCCACCGGGCGGTGTTGCGCGCGTACCTGGAGAGCCGCCCGGGGCGCCCGCCGAAGTTCGACGCGGAGGTCGAGCCCGCGTTGGTCTCGCTCGCGGTGAAGGCGTGCCAGAAGGCGCTCGATTGGGAGTGTGTGGTCGCGGTGTCCGAGGGGGCGAAAGGCGTAGAGGTGGTGCGGGTCGAGGCGTTCGCGAAGCTCGGTCGGGCCGCCGAGGCGCGCGCGGTGATCGCCGCGGCCCCCGACGACCGGCGCGATGGCCTGATGAACCTGCTCGACGTGTCGGCGGGCGACTGGACCGCGGCCCGATCCAGCGCTCGCGGGCTGACCGACCCGGCGGACCTCGCGTGGTCCCGCGGGCAGATCGCCCTCGGGCTGGTGCGGGCCGGCCGGGTGGCCGAGGCGCGGGAGGAGCTCGCGGCGATCCCCGAGGACCGGCGCACGCTCGCCGACACCTTCACCGAGGCGCTGATCGCGCTGTCGGCCGACGATCGGGTGGGCGCCGCGGCCGCGCTGCGGATCGCGCTCGCGGAGCCCGAGCGGAGCGGGGACTGGGCCTACGTGGAGGCGCGCCTGGCCGAGGCGTACGGCCTGGTCGACACCGCGCGGGCGGCGCGCGCGAAGATCGAGTCCCCGTGGGTGCGCGCGCTCGAGTGAGCCGCTCGCCCCCGAGTCCCGACCGCTCGGGGGCGACCCGCGACCTGTCGCCCCGGACTTCCGCTGCGGCGGCCCGGCGGCCGGGTACGCGGAGGGCAGGAGGTCGCCGTGAACGCCGTCGTCGACTGGATGCCTTGGGTCGCGCACTTCGAGCGGAACCGCCACCGCCCGCTCCCGCCGATCACCGACGGGCTCGACCAGCTGCCCGCGCCGCTCGCCGCCGCCCTCGCCGTGTCCCTCGCGAAGTTCCAGCAGGGGGAGACCGGAGAGGGGCGGATCGCGAACGAGGTGGGGCACATCGGGTGGGCGTCGATCGACCCCGCGTACGTCGCGGCCCTGCGGGCGTTCGTCGCGGAGGAGGGCCGCCACGCGAAGATCCTCGGGCTGGCGGTGCGCGCGCTCGGCGCACGGTCGCAGCGGTCCGAGTGGTCGGCCCGGCTGTTCGCCGCCGGCCGCCGGCTGGTCGACCCGCGGTTCGAGCTGGTCGCGCTGCTCGGAGCCGAGGTGGCGGCGATCGCCGCGTACCAGGCGATCGTGGACGCGCTGCCGGAGGGTGGCCTGCGGGTGGCGCTGCGGGAGCTGGTGGCCGACGAGGAGGAGCACCTCCGGTTCCACGCGTCGTTGTTCGCCGCCGAGGCGCGCACCGGGGCGCGGCGAGTGGCGCTGGTGGCGTCGCTGTCGTCGGTGCTCGCGGCGGCCGCCGCGGTCCTCGTGGCGGACCACGCCGCGCTGTGGCGCGCCCTCGGCGTGTCGCCGGTCGCGCTGACCGCTGCCGTCGCCCAGCTGGGCCGGCGCGCGCTCGTCGCCACCGCGTCGCCGCCGGCCCTGCCGAGCCGTGGTGAGATGGCCGCGTGAACCGGTGGCTCGACACGATGTCCGCGCTGTCCCGGCCGCGCCGAGCGGTGCCGATCGCGGTGGTGTCGGCGCCGCTGGTGTTCGCCCAGTGGCAGTTCTCCGGGCACGACCCGTTCCTGCTGGCGGTCGCGGTGGGGATGGTCGGCGCGTTCGTGGCGCTCGCGCCGTTCACCTGGCGAGCGCTGTTCCCGGGCGGGTCCGAGGTCGGCGCGCGCCCGCTGCGGTTGCTCGTGTACGCGGTGGTCGGGGCGATCCCGACCGCGGTGGGCGCCGCCGCGCCGCTGTGGCTCGGTCGCCCCGACACGTTCCTGACCCGCGGGGCGAACACCGCGGTGGTCACCGCGCTGTTCTGGGTCGGCGGGTGGGGCCTCGCGCGCGACGTGGACCTCGAGCAGGGTCTCGTGCGCGAGCGAGCGCGCGCCGACCGGATGCGTCGCGAGGCCGAGCGGGCCCAGCTGATGGCGATCAACGCCCACCTCGATCCGCACTTCTTGTTCAACACCCTCAACGCGATCGCCGAGTGGTGCCAGGAAGACCCCGCGGTGGCCGAGCGCGCCATCCTGCAGCTGTCGTCGATCCTGCGCGAGGTGCTGGGCGGGATCCACGCCGACACCTGGCCGCTCGGCCGCGAGCTCGACGTGGTGCGCGACGTGTGGGCGCTCCACCGCGACCGCGATCCGAGCTGGTTCACGGTCGAGTGGGAGGTCGACCCGGCGGTGGCGGACCAGCCGGTGCCGCCGCTGGTGTTGCTCCCGCTGGCGGAGAACGCGATCAAACACGGCCCGGCGCGGGGGCATCGCGGGGTGGTGCGGCTCGAGGCGCGGCTCGCCGACGGGGCGCTGGTGATCGGCGTGTCGAACCCGGGTCCGTACGCCGGCCCGCGCGAGGGCGGCTCCGGGCTCGAGCTCGTGCGCAAGCGGGTCGCCTTGGCCAGTGACGGGCGCGGCGCGTTCACGATCCGCGCAGAGGGCGCGCGCACCGTGGCCGAGCTGCGGTTGCCCGGAGTCACGGGCCCAGGTCGGACGCTGGCCCCGCCGACGGCCACTTCGTGAGCACCTCGTCGACGTACGCGCGCATCTCGAGCCACAGGGCCTGCACGTCCGGATCGGCCGGGTCGTAGTAGTCGACCCGCCCGGTCGGGTCGAGCGCGTAGTCCCACAGGTGCTTCTCTCCCCAGAAGTCGTAGGTGAGCTGCAGCTCGTCGCGCGTCACCGACAGCTGCGCCGAGCCGCAGCAGCCCCAGTACAACATCGAGCGCACCACCCGGTCGGGCGGGGCCAGGCCGACCTCGATCCCGTTCAGCGGCTCGGGGGGCACGATCCCGTACGCGTTCATCAACGTGGCGCCGAGGTCCTCGTGCACGGTCGGCCCGGTCCACACCTGCGGCAGCAGGTTCTTCGCCCAGAACATCGCGGTGGAGCGGTTCTCCTCCGCCGCCAGGGTGTTGCCGTGGCCGAACCCGCCGCGCTCGTAGAACTGCTCGCCGTGGTCGGTCACGAACACGACCAGCGCGTCGTCGAGCATCCCGGCCGCGTCGAGCCCGTCCCACAGCCGCTGGAACTCGTCGTCCCAGTAGTCGAGCTCCGCGTCGTACACGGTGAGCGCGCTGTCGAGGAAGGTCTGCTGCCACTCCGCGCTCTGGTCGTCGATCGTGTACGACAGGTACCCGAACTCGTCGCACAGGTCGAGCGCGTAGGTCTCCTCGTCGAGGTACTCCGCCGGAGGGCAGTACGGCCCGTGCGGGTCCATGTAGTGCACGTGGAGGAAGAACGGCGCGATCGACCCGGCCAGCGCGTCGGCCTCGACCAGCGCGGTGTCGGTCACCACGGTCGCCGGGTAGTAGTCGAGGTTCTGCACGACCTCGTAGCCGCGGTCGAGGTCCACGACCGGGCCCATCACCGCGTTCGCCGTCACCAGGGTGGTGTGGAAGCCGCGCTGGAACTGGAGCTGGCCCGCGAGCGTCGGCATCGTGCGGTTCACGTCCGACACGTCCTCGTCCGACGTCCACGGGAACCAGTTCAGGTCGAACGGCGTGCGCCCGGTGGTCACGCAGGTCATCGACGGACCGGTCCAGCTCGAGCACGACCGGTGGTCCTCCAGCACCACCCCTTCGGCCAGCTTCTGGTCGAGGTTCGGCGTGTTCCCGTTGCCGGCGAACCGCCCGATGAAGTCGCGCCGGGTGGTGTCGAGCGAGATCAGCACCAGGTTGGTGGGCGCGGGGCCCACGAACTGCAGCACCGAGGTCGGCACCACCGGCTCGTACGGGTCGGTGGTCTCGGGCGGGGTCCCCGTGGGCGGCGGGACCTGGG
>JBEBJC010001303.1:0-2174 GCA_040080105.1 Myxococcota bacterium | reverse complement strand
TTGCGTTCAACGCATCGGCGCTCTGGCGTCGTCGCCGCGCCGACAGCAGCACCGGCAACGCCGCCGACGACTACGGGGGCGGGATGTCCACCGTGGTGGGGTCACTCGCGTCTCTCGGCGTGCGCGACGCGACGTTCGAGGCGAACCACGCGGAGGACAGCGGCGGCGGGCTGTTCACCAGCGGCGGGCCCACGACCCTGACCGGGCTGGTCCTGACCGACAACACGTCCGAGTGGGGCGGCGGCACGAGCCTGAACTGGGGCGAGATCTGGGTCGTGGGCGCGGTGTACGAGCGGAACGTGGCAACGCTCGGGTCGGCCTCGGACCTGTGGGACGCCGACGTGGTGCTGCAGGACACGCTCGTCGCCGACCACACCGGCGGGGTGGGCGCGTTCCTGGTGTACAGCGACGCCGGGCCGGCGACGCTGGTCGGCGCCGGCGCGACCTTCCTCGGCAACACCCCGGCGGACGTGGTGGTGCAGTGGGCGTCCGGCGAGTCGAGCGGGTGGAGCGGGCTCGGCGCCGACTTCAGCTGCTCGACCGACGCGCTGGCGTGTGAGTAGTCAGGGGGCGGCGCGGCCCGGCGTCACCAGCAGCTCGAGCCCCGCCCACAGCGGCGTCTTGCGCTCCTCGGTGCCGTCGAACCGCTCGGTGTACCGGGTCTGGGTGACCCGCGCCCGCAGGCCGTAGTCCCCCTTCGACAGGTCCATCGCGACCGACGCCGCGAACACCGGGTGCACCTCCGACGCGGTGCGCTCCGCCTGCGCCTCACCGCCCTTGCCCAACAACTCCAGGTCGTCGGCGGTGCCGAGCACGCCGCCGCCGAGCCCGAGGCGCAGCCCGCCGGTGAACTGGGCGCTCGGGTCGCCGTGGAACACCACGAAGTCCTGCAGCGCGACCGCGCGCCACTGCACCCGCGAGATGTCGGGGACGAGCCCGTTCCGCTCGATCAGGATCTGGGTGGCCCCGGTGTAGTCGGCTTGGCCGAGGTTCGGGTACCACGCCCCCGACAGCGCCGTGCTGGTCCAGCCGTTCCACCGCGCCGCCACGCTGCCCACCGGGCCGCGCCGCCGGACGAACGGGTCGTTGAACGTCCCCTCCAGCCCGACGGTCGCCTCGATCTGGGGCAATTCGCCCGCGTGGGCCATCGCGATCCAGCTGGTGATCCACATCTCGACCTCCTTGCTCCCGGGGTTGTCGCGAGCCCGCGTTCCCTTCACCGAGACACGCCGAGACCAGCCGAGATGCGCGCCCGGCGCGGCGGCCGGGTACCCCCACGGCGAGGGGGCCGCGTGTGGTGGTGGACGGGGTGCGCCGAGCGGTGTGAGCTCGAGCTCGACGGGCGGTGTGTGCGGGTCGAGGTGGTCGACTCGGCGGACTCGGCGAGCGGCGCCGGGGACCCGTTCGGGGGCCCGGGCGACCCGCCCCGAGGGGACGACGACGACGGCTCGTCCGGTCCACCGGTGGACCTGCAGCTGACAGCTCCGGCGGTGTCCGGCGCGATCGACTGCCCGGCCGGGGCCGCGCTGACGGTGCACAACCGCGGCGACGCGGCGGTGCTGGTCGAGTCGGTGCGGGCGGACGCCGACGGGGTCGAGGTCGAAGCCCCGCTGCCCGTGCGGGTGCTCCCGGGCGACGAGGAGACGCTGCAGCTCACGCTGACGGTCGACGCCCCGCTCTCCGGTCCGCTCGACCTGGTGGTGTCGGGCGACGGGTGGAGCGAGGCCGCGTCGTTGCCCGCGCAGTTCGACCCCGCGACGTTCACCGAGTCGTTCGCGTTCGTCCCCGGGTCGGTCGACTGGGTGCTCGCTCTCGACGTGGGTGACGGCGCGTACGCCGAGTCGGCCCCGTGGTACGACGGGCTCACCGCGATCGCCGACGCGATGAGCGCCGCGAACGTGGACTGGCGGGTGCTGGTCGTCGACCGCGGCGACGGGTGCGGGTACTGGCACGAGGAGTCGGCCCCGTTCGACGTGGTGGCGGAGGCGCTCGACGACTGGTGGATCGCGGGACTGCTGTTCTACAGCGTGGAGGCCGACCAGGAGCTGGTGGCGCTGTCGGTGACCGCGGTCGAGCGCTCGGTGGAGGGGTCGTGCAACGTGACGTTCCGGCGAGGCGACGCGGAGCTGTTCCTGACCGTGCTCACCGACGAGCCGGAGTCGTCGGGGGTCGGG
>JBEBJC010001302.1:0-2175 GCA_040080105.1 Myxococcota bacterium | reverse complement strand
GCCCCGAACAGCTCGACCCACGCCGCGCGCTCGTGCGCCGGGAGCATCACCAGGTCCGGGTCGCCCGCGTGCAGGCTTGCGAGCAGCGCCACCTGGCGGTCCGCGGCGGCCGGGTCGCCGTCGGTGGGCCGGAGGATCGGCGACTTCCCCGTCGGGCCGTCGAGCTGCGACCGGGTGTTGATCGCGTCCCCTGCGTGCAGGAACCGCGCTGCGCCGGCGTCGACCACCACCCCTACGCTTCCGGGGGTGTGGCCGGGCAGGGGGACCACCACCACCGTGCCGTCGCCGAGCAGGTCGGCCGACCGCGGGAACACCGCGAACGGCGCCTCGGTGTACGCCAACGCGGAGGCCTCGGGCGCGATCCGGCGGGCCTCGGCGGGCATCACGTTCCACGACCCGCCGCCGGCCGCCACCCGGCTCACCACCTCGAGCTCGGCCGGGTCCATCTTCACCGGCAGGTCGGGCAGGTCCACCAGCCCGCCGACGTGGTCGGAGTGGGCGTGGGTCGGCACGAACGCCACGATCGCGCCGAGGTCCACCCCGACCTCGGCGAGCGCCTCCGACGCCGGCCGGTCCGGCACGAGCTTCGCGGGGACCAGCTTCAGGTACAGCCGCCCGTGTGGGATCTCGGTGAGCTCGGACCGGAACGCGAGGCTCTGGCCCGCGTCGATCAGCACCACCCCCGCCGCGGTGTTCACCACCACCCCGGAGTCGGTGAACGCGCCGCTCCGGGCGTACTCGACCCAGCACGCCGACGCCGCGGAGGTTGCCCGCGCCACCGGGGCCGCCGGCGCCGACACCGGCGGGATGGCGTGTGCACAACCGCCTACGAACCACAGCCACCGAACCAACCTGCCCCCTTCGGGGTGCGAAGTACCCCGATCGGGGCCGCGCGACCGCTGGACCGGAGCGAAACGGGATACCCAGCCCGATGAACCCGCCACCCCCGGTCACCGGCCCAGGTCCGCTCGGGGCGCAGTGGCCCGGCTGGGTCGCGCGCCACGCGCTCGCCGGGGTCCCTCCGGCCGAGCTCGTCGACGCCCTGGTGGCGGAGGGGGTCGACCTGGCGCGCGCCACCGCCGAGGTCGCCGCCGTGACCGGCTCGCCGGTGTTCGAGGTCGCCCGGGCGGCGGCAGCGCGCGGGGCGGCGGTGGAGCGTGCGGCGCGGCTGCACCGCGAGCTCGACCCCGAGCCGCTGGTGGTGCGTGACGCCCTGGACGAGCACACGCTGTACCGAGAGCACTGGACCCCGGGCCGGCCGGTGGTGGTCCGGGGAGCCGCGTCCGGGTGGCCGGCGGCGCGGTGGACGTTCCCCGAGCTCGGCCGCCGGTTCCCGTGGGCCCCGATCGACGTGCTGGTGCGGGGGGAAGGCTGGTGGCACCAGCCCCGGGTCACGCGGCGCACCACGTTCGGCGCGCTGGTCGACACGGCGCTGGGACCTCCGTCGGACCACCTGTACGCAGACGGTCGGGTAGACCTGCTCGACCAGGCGGCGATGGCGCCGCTGCGGGCAGAGCTCGGGCTGCTGCCCGGGCTGGTGGGGGACGGCCACCCCCGCGCGTGGGTCGGTCCCGCCGCGACCATCACCCCGACCCACCACGACCAGTCCACCGGGTGGCTGGTGCAGCTGATCGGCCACAAGCGCGTGCACCTGGCGTCGCCGCTCGAGCCCGAGCTCGCGGACACCGCGGTGGGGCTGTACAACACGGTCGATCCGCGGGAGCGGACGGGCGCGGCGCGGTGGCACCGGGTCGACCTCGCCCCGGGCGACGCGCTGCTCACCCCGGTCGGGTGGTGGCACCACGTGGAGGCGCTCACCCCGTCGTTCAGTGTGTCGTTCAGCGGGTTCCGCTGGCCGAACGCGTTCCCGTGGTTCGTGGCGGGCCGCACCTGACCGGATCGGAGATCGCTGCGCCGCGCGCCGTACGGTTCGGCCCGGCTGGCGGAGATGGATCCCGCGCGACCAGACGCGCCCGCCGCTGGACCTGTCTGTGTGGGTGGACCAGGTCCTTGCGCCGGACAGAGTGTGGGGTACCGCGCGTTGCGCGGGCTCCCGCCGCTCCGGCGCAGGCCGGTCTCAGGGCCCCACGGAAGGAGCAAGTCGGAACCCCACGGCCGTGAGTCGGGCGGGGACGGACGGTTCGGAGTGACCGGGGACGTGTGGCACGCCCGGTG
>JBEBJC010000236.1:0-10310 GCA_040080105.1 Myxococcota bacterium | reverse complement strand
CGGCGGGGGTGGTCGGGGCGGGCTCGCCACACCCGGTGAACGACGCGAGACAGACGACGGACAACCAACGAGCGGACACGACGACTCCACGGAAGTCGGGCCCCGTATCTCGCCGTCAGCGCGGGCGGGCGGCCGGCGCGTCCCCGTGCAGCAGCTGGTGCAGCGCGACCAGCACCGCCGGGTCCTCGACCGTCGCCGGGACCTCCCACGGCTCGCCGTTGACGATCAGGCGCACCGTGCGGCGCAGCGTCTTCCCCGAGCGGGTCTTCGGCAGCGCCGCGACCACCACCGCGTGTTTGAACGACGCCACCGGGCCCACCCGGTCGCGCACCATCGCCACCACGTCGTCGACGACCTGCGCGTGGGGGGTGGTCACCCCGTGTTTGAGCACCACCAGCCCGTACGGCACTTCACCCTTCAGCGCGTCGCGCATGCCGATCACCGCGCACTCGGCGACCGCCGGGTGCGACGCGAGCACCTCCTCCATCTCCCCGGTCGACAGCCGGTGGCCGGCCACGTTGATCACGTCGTCGGTGCGGCTCATCACGAACGCGTACCCGTCGGCGTCGATCCACCCCGCGTCGGCGGTGCTGTAGTGGCCGGGGAGGTCGGACAGGTAGCTCTGCACGAACCGCGGGTCGTCGTTCCACAACGTGGGCAGGCACCCGGGCGGCAGGGGCAGCCTGAGCGCGAGCGTGCCGACCTGGCCCGGCGGCACCGGGTCGCCGCGGTCGTCGAGCACCCGCAGGTCGTAGCCGGGCATCGCCAGGCCGGCCGACCCGGGTCGCACCGGCACCCCCGGGGGCGCCGCGGTGATCGGCGCGCCGGTCTCGGTCTGCCACCAGTGGTCGATCACAGGCACCCCGAGGTGCTCGTGCGCCCACCCGAGGGTGTCGGGGTCACACCGCTCCCCGGCCAGGAACTGGGACCGCAGGCACGACAGGTCGTGGCCGGCCATCCCGCGGGCGTCGGGGTCGGCGCGCCGGATCGCGCGGAACGCGGTGGGCGCGGTGAACATCGCGCACACCCGGTGCTGCGCGATCACCCGCCAGAACGCGGACGGGTCGGGCGTGCCCACCGGCTTGCCCTCGTAGATCACCGAGGTGCACCCCCGCAGCAGCGGCGCGTACACGATGTACGAGTGACCCACGACCCACCCGAAGTCCGACGCGGCCCAGAACACCTCGCCCGGGGCCACCCCGTAGATCACCTCCATCGAGTGCAGCAGCGCCACCGCGTGGCCGCCGTTGTCGCGCACGATCCCCTTCGGGTGCCCGGTGGTGCCCGAGGTGTACAGGATGTACAGCGGGTCGGTCGCGTTCACCGGCACGCAGTCGGCCGGGGTCGCCCCCGCCACGAGCTCGCCCCAGTCCACGTCGCGCGGTCCCAGCGTCACCGGGTGCTGCGGGCGCTCGAGCACCACCACCCGGTCCGGGGGGTGGCGGGCGAGCGCGACCGCCTCGTCCACCAGCGCCTTGTACGGCACGACCCGCCCGGGCTCGAGCCCACACGAGGCGCACACCACCACCTTGGGCCGCGCGTCGTCGATCCGCGCCGCGAGCTGGGCCGGGGCGAACCCGCCGAACACCACCGAGTGCACCGCCCCGAGCCTCGCGCACGCGAGCATCGCGATCGCCGTCTCCGGCACCATCGGCATGTACAGGATCACCCGGTCGCCGCGGTCGACCCCGAGCCCGCGCAGCGCCCCGGCGAACCGCGCGACCGCCGCCTGCAGCTCGCGGTAGGTCAGGGTGGTGACCTGGCCGGTGTACGCGCTGTCGTGCACCAGCGCGAGCTGGTCGCCCCGACCCGCGGCGACGTGCCGGTCGACCGCGTTGTGGCAGGTGTTCAGCCGCCCGCCCACGAACCACCGGGCGGAGGGCCCCGCCGCGGGCTCGAGCTCCAGCACCCGCTCGAACGGCGTGTCCCACTCGAGGCCGCGGGCCGCCTCGCCCCAGTACCCCTCCGGATCGGACAGGGACCGGCGGTGGCGGTCCCGGATCGTGTGCTCCACGGTGTCACCTCACCCGTCGTGGTGGATCGAAGCGTGTGGATCGGTCTCGTGCATCAGCAGGCCGCCGACGATCACCGTCATCGTGGCCACCACCACCGGGTACCACAGCCCCGAGTAGATGTTGCCGGTGGCCGCGACCAGCGCGAACGCGATCGTGGGCAAGAACCCGCCGAACCACCCGTTCCCGAGGTGGTACGGCAACGACATCGAGGTGTACCGGATCCGCGCCGGGAACAGCTCGACCAGCCACGCCCCGATCGGGGCGTACACCATCGCCACGTACACCACCAGCAGCACCAGCAGCGCGACCAGGCCCACGTCGTCGATCTCCGCCGGGTTCGCCGCCGCCGGGTACATCGCGGTGGCGGCCGCCAGCGCCGCGGTCAGCTCGGCGTTCTGCTGCTGGTACGCGGGCCGGTCGAGCGCGGTGCCGTCGAAGCTGCGGACCGACGCGCCGCCGACCTCCACCACCGCGAGGGACCCGGCGGGCGCCGCCTCGTTGGTGTACGGGATCGCCTTCTTCGCGAGGAACGTCTTCACCTGGTCACACGACGAGGTGAACGTGGTCTTGCCGATCGGGTCGAACTGGAACGAGCAGTCGGCCGGGTCGGCCACCACCCGCACCGGGTGGTCCTGCTGCGCCGCGAGCAGCGCCGGGTTCCCGAACCGGGTCATCGCGCCGAAGATCGGGAAGTAGGTCAGCGCCGCGATCGCGCATCCAGCCAGGATGATCTTCTTCCGCCCGATCTTGTCCGACAACGCGCCGAACAGCACGAACGCCGGGGTGCCGAGCAGCAGCGACACCGCGACCAGCACGTTCGCGTGCTGCGGGTCGATCTTCAGCGTCTGCTGGAGGAAGAACAGCTCGTAGAACATCCCGGTGTACCAGACCACCCCTTGCCCGGCGACCCCGCCGAACAGGACGAGCAGCACGGTGCGCAGGTTGTTCCACCGCAGGAACGACTCGGTGAGCGGCGCCTTCGACGAGGCGCCCTCGGCCTTCATCCGCAGGAACACCGGGGACTCGGACAACTTGACCCGGATCCACACCGACACCGCCAGCAGCGCGAGCGACACCAGGAACGGCAGCCGCCACCCCCACTCGGCGAACGCTTCGGCCCCGAGCGCGGTGCGGCAGGTGAGGATCACCAGCAGCGACATCAGCAAGCCGGCGGTGGCGGTGATCTGGATGAAGCTGGTGAAGTACCCGCGCCGCCCGTCCGGCGCGTGCTCGGCCACGTAGGTCGCCGCGCCGCCGTACTCGCCGCCGAGCGCCAGCCCTTGCAGCAGGCGGAGCAGGATCAGGATGATCGGTGCCAGCACCCCGAGCGTGGCATACCCGGGCAAGATCCCGACCACGAAGGTCGCGGAGCCCATCAGCAGGATCGTGACCAGGAACGTATACTTGCGGCCGATCATGTCGCCGAGCCGGCCGAACACGATCGCTCCGAACGGGCGGACGAAGAACCCGGCGGCGAACGCGAGCAGGGCGAAGATGAACGACGTGGTCTCGTTCACCGCGACGAAGAAGTGCTTCGAGATGTACGCGGCGAGGGAGCCGTACAGGTAGAAGTCGTACCACTCGAACACGGTGCCGAGCGACGAGGCGAAGATCACGAGCCGCTCCTCGCGGGTCATCCCCATCCCGGAGGCGGGCGGCGCGGCAGCGGCGGCAGGAGAGTGGGCCATGGCGGTGTCCTCGGTGGTGGCGGTTCAGAACGAGGTGGCGAGCTGCAGCACCGCGTCGGGACTGTAGCTCGAGGTGACGGTTTGGCCGGCTTCCAGCTCGACGATCGGTCGCAGCTTCACGTCTGCGGTCAGCTTCGCGTTCTGGCCGGCCAGGTACAGGTTGGCGCCGGCCTCGAAGATCGAGGTCGGGTGGTCGAACGCCTCGAGCGCCGCGACATGCGCCGCGAGGAACGGCTGGACCCGCGGGTGGCCCGCGGTGCCGGGGAGGAGCCAGCCGGCCTGCGCGTACAGGTGCTCGCCGGTGCCGATCACCGGCGCGGCGTTGCCCCAGCCCGACAAGGTCTCGCCGCCGGCCCCGAGGTTCAGGATGCCCACGTTGCGCACGTAGTCGGGGCCGAAGTCGATGTGTTCGTACAGGCCGTACGCGGTGACCGCACCGCTGCCCACCGGCAGGTCGGCGAACACGTCGGCGGCGAGCGTGAACGCGTCGAACGTGTCGACGGTCTCCCCCGCGGTGTTCGCCCGCCCCATCGCGCCCGGGTGCCAGGTCCACCCGCCGCCCAGGTTGAACACCTTCTTCGCGCCGAGCCAGGTGCCGTTCAGGAACGGCATCGCGTTGGGCTCTTCGTCGGCGAGCTGCGCCATCACGTAGCCCCCGGTCGACCAGGTGTTCGCGTCCTGGCGGAACCCGACCGGGCCGTCGGGCACGAGCGGCGTCTCCGGGGCGAACGGCCGGTCGAGCGCCACCCGGTAGTCGATCTTGGTGATCTTGCCCTTCGCGTACAGCCCGAGGCGCCGCGCGAACTGGTCGGTCTGGTCGATGGTGCTCCACGGGAAGATCGGCGAGTCGAGCGCGAGGAACGTGAGCGTGCTCGCGTTGGTCATCCGGCTCGGGCCGGCCCAGTAGTGCAGCCCGGCGCCGAGGTACAGCTCGCGCTCGGCGAGCTCGACGTCGACGGTGGCGTCGTGGACGTACAGCTGCGGCCGGCGGGTCGAGCTGAACGACTGGTTGTTGACACCGAAGTGGGTCAACGCATGGATCTTCGGGGTGATCTGGCTGAAGAACAGCACCCGGGCGCGGCGCAGCGCCACGTCGGTGGCGAACTCGGCCTCCTCGCCCTGGACCGTGGTCCCGGGGTCGAGCTCGGTCGCGCGGACCCACAGCTGGTTCCACACGAGGATCCGGACCCACTGGTCCTCGGACAGGTTCACCTTCCACGGGACGGGCTCGGTGGCGGCAGCGACGCCCGCGAGCGTTACGAGCAATGGGGTCACGACGGCCTCCGGTCAGGGTTGGTGGGGGACGCCCGCGCGGGTGGCGATCTCGGCCACGACCGACGGGTCGGCGAGGGTGGACAGGTCGCCCAAGGCGGGGCGCCCGGCGGCCAGATCGCGCAGGATCCGGCGCAAGATCTTGCCGGAGCGGGTCTTCGGCAGCCCGGTGACGGTCACGATCCGGTCGGGGGTGGCGATCGGCCCGATCGCGTGGCGGACCTGCTCCTTGAGCACGCCGGCCATCTCGGGCCCGTCGCTCCACCCGTCGACCAGCACCACGAACGCGTGGATGCCCTCCCCTTTGATCTCGTGGGGCGCGCCGACCACCGCGGCCTCGGCCACCGCCTCGTGCGCGACCAGCGCGGACTCGACCTCGGCGGTGCCGAGCCGGTGGCCCGACACGTTGAGCACGTCGTCGACTCGCCCGGTGATCCAGTAGTACCCGTCCTCGTCGCGGCGGCAGCCGTCACCGGTGAAGTACAGGCCCGGGAACCTGGTGTAGTACGTCTCGACGAACCGGCGGTGGTCGCCCCAGATCGTGCGCGCCTGCCCGGGCCAGGTGCCCTCGAGGCACAACAGGCCCGACACGCCGTTGCCCGAGATCCGCTCGCCGGCCTCGTCGACCAGCACCGGCCGCACGCCGGGCAGCGGCAACGTCGCAGAACCCGGCTTGAGCGCGATCGCCCCCGGCAACGGCGCGATCATCACCCCGCCGGTCTCGGTCTGCCACCAGGTGTCGACCACCGGGCAGCGCCCCTCGCCGACCTTGTCGTGGTACCACTGCCACACCGCCGGGTTGATCGGCTCGCCGACCGACCCGAGCAGGCGCAGGCTGCGGCGGCTCGCCCGGTCGAGCCACCCGTCTCCCTCGCGCATCAGCGACCGCAGCGCGGTGGGTGAGGTGTACAGCAGGGTGACCTGCAGCTGCTCCACGATCTGCCACAACCGCGACGGATCGGGCCACAGCGGGAGGCCCTCGAACAGCACGGTGGTGGTGCCGTTCAGCAGCGGCCCGTACACGATGTACGAGTGCCCGGTGATCCACCCCACGTCGGCGGCGCAGAAGAACACGTCGTCGGAGCGCACGTCGAACACGTACCGGTGGGTGAACCCGGCCCACGCGAGGTACCCGCCGGTGGTGTGCACCAGCCCCTTGGGCCGCCCGGTGCTGCCGGAGGTGTACAACACGAACAGCGGGTCCTCACTCGACATCCACGCGGCCGGGCACGACGCGCGGTGCCGCGCGACCTCCTCGTCGAAGAACGCGTCGCGCTCGGGCCGCATCGGCACGTCCGCGCCGGTGCGCCGCACCACCAGCACCTTCTCGACCACGGTGAGCCCCTCGAGCGCCTGGTCGACGATCCGCTTCAACGGCACGGTCTTCGGTCCGCGCACGCCCTCGTCGGCGGTGATCACCACCCGCGCGCCGGCGTCGAGCACCCGGTCGCGCAGGGCCTCGGCCGAGAACCCGGCGAACACGACCGAGTGCACCGCGCCGATCCGGGCGCACGCGAGCATCACCACCGCGAGCTCGGGCACGGTGGGCAGGTAGGTGCACACCCGGTCACCCTCGCGCACCCCGAGCGACCGCAGGAGGTTCGCGGTCCGACCGACCCGGTGCTTCAGGTCGACCCACCGGATCCGCTCGGGCGGACCGGGCTCGTTGCGCACCACCAGCAGGGCGGTGCCGTCGGGGTCGCGCGCGGCGTGCCGGTCCACGCAGTTCACCGCGGCGTTCAGCTTGCCCCCCACGAACCACGCGACCTCGCCGGGCTCGCTGTGCTCGACGATCGTGTCGGGCGGCCGGAACCAATGCAGCGTCTCGGATTGCTCGCGCCAGAACGTCTCGGGGTCGTGTTGGGCGCGCGCGACCAGCCGGTCGTACTCGGCGCGGTCCCGTACGCGAGCTCCGGCGGAGAACGCCGGCTTCGGCGGAACGATCAACGGACACCTCCCGTGCGGGGTCCGTTCAGCAAGGGCCGGGCCAACCGGTATCCGTCGGGTGTCGCCGGCGGTTCCCCGAGCCGCCACGGCGGATCCGGGGACCAGACCCGCCGAGGAGGGGGCGCGCCGGGTGGGGTGTTCCGTAACGGCGGTGGGGCCGCGGGCGTCCGAGAACGAAACACCCAGCGACCGCGAGCGCGGGTGGGTACGCTCGTGAGACGGAGCGACAAACCATGCTGCGGCTGCGCGTCGGGGGCCGCCGGCGGTTCGTTCGGCTTCGCGGCGCTGGCGCTCGCCGCGCTCGGGTCACGCCGGAGCCGCCGCGCGCCCCTACGGCCGCGGTAGCCCCATCCGCTTGCGCCGCTCCCACAGGGTCTTGCGGCTGATCCCGAGCCGCCGGGCGAGCTCGGTCTCGGACAGCGCCCGCTGGTGCTGGAGCAAGAACGCGCGGAAGTACGACACCAACGAGCCGTCGGGGACCTCCTCCACCGGCGCGTCGATCGACGGCACCGGCAGCCCGAGCAGCGTCGCGGTGACCGGCCCCGACTCGTGCAGGATCACCGCCCGCTCGATCGTGTTCTCGAGCTCGCGCACGTTGCCCGGCCACTCGTACGCCTCGATCGCCGCCACCGCGTCGTCCGACAGCGACAGGCCCCGGCGGCCCATCCGCACGCCGGCCGCCGCCAGCAACACCGCCGCCACCGCCACCCGGTCCGGGCCGCGGTCGCGCAGCGGCGGCAGCGGCAGCTCCACCACCCGCAGGCGCCAGTACAGGTCCTCGCGGAACGTGCCGGCCGCCACCATCGCCGGCAGGTCCCGGTGGGTGGCGGCGATCACCCGCACGTCGACCTTCTGACCCGCGGTCGCGCCGACCGGGCGGATCTCGCGGTCCTGCAGCACCCGGAGCAGGCGCGCCTGCACCGCGAGCGGCAGCTCGCCGATCTCGTCGAGGAACAACGTGCCGCGGTGGGCCGCGCGGAACAGGCCCTTGCGCGCCTCGACCGCGCCGGTGAACGCCCCGCGCTCGTGTCCGAACAGCTCGGACTCGACCAGGCCCTCGGGGATCGCGGCGCAGTTCACCGCCACGAACGCGCCCGACACCCGCGGGCTGCGCGCGTGCACCGCGCGGGCCACCAGCTCCTTGCCGGTGCCGGACTCCCCCAACACCAGCACCGTCGCGTCGGTGGGCGCGACCCGCGCCAGCAGGTCGAGCGCGTGCTTCATCCCCGGGCTCTCGCCCACCAGCCCGTCGACCGCCCACCGCCGGTCGACCTCGGTGCGCAGCGCGGCGTGTTGCCGGTCGACCCGGCTCGCGTGCACCGTCCGCTCGACCACCAGCGCGAGCTCGTCCGGCTCGATCGGCTTGGTCAGGTAGTCGGCGGCCCCGCGCTTCATCGCCGCCACCGCCGACCGCACCGACCCGTGCGCGGTCATCACCAGGATCGGCACGTCGAACCCCTGCTCGAGCAGGGTCTCGCCGGAGGCGCCGGGCAGGCGGAGGTCGGTGAGCACCAGGTCGAAGGTGGACGGGTCGGCGGCGAGCGCCTGCGGCACGTCGCCCACCCCCACCACCTCGATCCCGCGCCGGCGCAGAACCCGCTCGATCTCGCCCCGGATGACGGGCTCGTCCTCCACGATCAGCACCCGGGTCACCCGCCCCTCCGTCGACCGATCGTAGCAGACCCCGGCGTCACAACACGGTGAGCTCGTAGTTCGCGCCGATCACGAACCCTTCGCCGAGGTCGGCGAAGAACGACACGGTGTGGTCGCCCGCGGGGAGCGGCTCGAGCAGGATCCACACCCCCGCCGAGCCCGCCGGATCGAGCACCCCCGACCAGTGCTCGTAGCCGAAGAAGTCGAACAGGTTCGGGTCGATGTCGGGCACGGTCAGCGCGAACACGAACGGCCCGCTCTGCGCGGCCTCGAGCGCCTCGCGGTCCCAGTGGACCCCGTCGACCTCGAGCCACCGGTCGACCCGGGCGTCGACCGAGTCTTGCGCCCAGCCGGACAGCTCCTCGCCGGTGTACGAGTACGCGCCGTAGATCCCGTTGTCGTACTCGGTGGCGTCGATCGGGAAGAACAGCGGCGTGCCGGCGGGGATCGTGCACTGGCGGTCGGACACGCCGCCGAACGTCCCGCCGAGGAAGAACACCGCCTCGGTCTGGTTCACCGCGCAGTCGTCGGTGGTGTCGAGCACCACGTTGCCGTCGGCGGGCATGCTGTACAGCCAGTTCCACCACACCCCGCCCCAGCCGGCCAGGTCGTGCCCGTACCCCTCGGTGACCAGCGGAGGCGGCGGCTCGACGTCGGTGTCGGCGTCGGTGTCGGCGTCCGCGTCGGTGTCGGCGTCGGCGTCGGCGTCGGCGTCGGTGTCGGTGTCGGCGTCGCCGTCGGTGGGTGCGCCGGTGTCCTCGGTCGACTTGTCGCCGCCACATCCGATCAGCGCGAGCGCGAGCCAGGTTCGAGTCATGGGTTCGTCCTCCGTCCGAACCATGTCCCGGCCTGTGTCGCGCCCGGGTCGCTCGTTGTGCCGGGTCGTGCCGGAACCCCGAGCGGCGTATGCTGGCGGGCCATGGAACCCGCCGACCACCGCTCGCTGTCGTGGCTCGCGCTCGCGCTGGCTGCGGCGGTGGTGATCGGGCCCGGGGTCCGCCTGTGGACCGGCCACGTCGCCGGGCCGTTCGCGCTGTTCGCGCTGCTGGTGGTCGCCTCGTTCGCGCTCGCCCGCGCGGGGCCGCGGTGACGGTGCTCGCGCCGCTCGCCGCCGCCGCCGGGTGGCTGCTCGCGCTCGCCGGGGTCGCCGAGGTGACCGACCGGGTCCCGCGGCTCGCGCGGCTCGCGCAGGGAGCGCCCGCGTACGGGCTCGCGCTGGGGGTGTACGCCACCACGTTCACCGTGTTCGGCGGGGTGGGGTTCGCGAGCCGGTACGGCCTGGCGTACCTCGCGTTCTACGTCGGGGTTGCGGTGTCGGGGCTCGCGGTGCCCGTGCTGTGGGGGCCGCTCGGGGTGCTGGTGCGCGAGCTGCGGTGGTCGAGCCCGGCCGACGCGCTGGCGTACCGGTTCGCGTCGGCGCGGGTCGGCGCGCTGGTCACGGTGTTCCTGGTCGCTGGGCTGTTGCCGTACCTGTCGCTGCAGGTGCACGCCCTGTCGGAGGCCGCCGAGGTGCTCGCCGGCCCCGCCGCGCCCGGGTGGCTCGGGCTCGGGTGGGCGGCGGTGTTGTACCTGTTCGCCGCCGGGGTCGGCGTGCGGTACGCCGAGCCGTGGGCGCGCCGCCCGGGGCTCGTGGCGACGCTCGCGGTGGAGACCGTCGCGAAGGGGGTCGGGGTGTGGCTCGTCGCCGGCGCCGCGGTCGCGCTCGAGCTCGGCGGTCCGCGCGGGGTGGCCGAGC
>JBEBJC010000235.1:0-10333 GCA_040080105.1 Myxococcota bacterium | reverse complement strand
GTTCGTGGGCTCGCGCGACGCGTGGGACCTGGTGGTGCTCAACGAGGGCGGGCGCACGTTCCGCGCCGGGTTCACCTTCGAAGGCCTGCGCACGATGGGCGCGGCGTGGGGCGACGTGGACCGCGACGGCGACGTGGACCTCGCGATCGCCAACGGGGCCGACGACGTGTCTCCCCCGCTGTGGCTGAACCAGGGCGACGGCACGTTCACGCCGCGAGACGACCTCCTGCCGCCGCGGTACGCCGCGGGCGACGCGTTCAACCTGCCCCTGGTCGACCTCGACGGCGACGGGTGGCTCGACCTGTACCGGGCGAACGACACCGTGGGCGGCCCGGGGAACCTGGTCGCGTGGAACCGCGGCGGGTGGTTCGAGGCCGACGACGGGTCGGCCGGGTTGAACACCGACGTGTGCTCGATGGGGCTCGGCGTGGGCGACCTGAACGGCGACGAGCTGCCCGACCTCGCGTTGTCCGACTGCACCGACCTGCTGCTGCACGTGTCGAGCGCGGCGGCCGGGGTGTGGATCGATCACTCCGAGCGGGCCGGGCTGACGATCGACCCCGCGGGGCTGCGCGAGGTCCCGTGGGGGGTCGACCTCGGCGACCTCGACAACGACGGCGCGCTCGACGTGTACGTTGGCTACGGCTTCGTCACCGACAACGACTGGTTCATGGCGCGAGAGGAGCTCGACGGGCTGTACGTGCAGCAGCCCGACGGCACGTTCTCCGAGCAGTCCGAGGCGTGGGGGATCACCGAGCTCACCCAGTCGCGCGGGTTCGTGCTCGCCGACCTCGACAACGACGGCTGGCTCGACGTGCTGCGGCAGAACCTGCTCGGCCGACCCGACCTGTACCTGTCGCGGTGCGGGGCCGAGGCGTGGGTGCGGCTCGAGCTGCGTCAGCCGGGCCCGAACCCGTTCGCCCTCGGGGCGAAGGTGGTGGTCGACGACGGCGAGCGCCGCCAGACCCGGTGGGTGCAGTCGGGCGGTACGTCCGAGGCGTCGGGCGGCCCCCCGGAGGTCCTGTTCGGGCTCGGTGGCCACGACGGCGACGTGTCGATCGAGGTGACCTGGCCCGACGGCGTGCGGATGGCGTGGGAAGGCGTGCCCACCCGCCGGATCGTGCGCCTCCCGCGGGAGTGAGCCGATCCCCAGGCCCCTCACCCCAAAGGGGAGAGGGGGCATCCCTACTCGGTGCACTCCAGCGAGTCGGGCAGCGTGAGCACCGCGTCGACCTCGGCGAGCGGCGCCGCCCCGTCGGTGACCGGCCTCACCACCAGGTGCACCGGCGTCCCTCCGAGCTTACACGCGAGGGTGAACGGGTTGTTCGAGTCCCCGAACAGCGACACCGCCGCCTGCATCGGGTCGGCCTGACAGGTCCCGCTGCTCCAGCCGCCCACCGTGACCTGCTGCTGCCCGAGCAGCGTGCCGTCGAACGCGGTCACCGTCACCACCCACGGGATCGTCGGATCGGTGACCCGACCGTCGAGCGACAACGTGATCGTCGGCGCCGGCCGGTAGTAGCTGCCGACCACCAGCTCGATCGGGTCACCGTCGCCGACCCGATCCCCGGCGAACGCCACGTCGACCCCCGGCTCACACCCCGAGGTGGCGGTGGACCACACCGCCGAGCCGCCGCGCGAGTCGTCGACCACCACGAACCCCACCGGCGCGCGCAGCGGCGACCGCGGGTCCTGCCACAACACCGAGAACAGGCCCTGGCTGTCCAACGGGTTGGTGACCACCCCGCCCGCGGTGACGAACGACCGCACCGACAGCGCGTCTCCGTCTGGATCCGCCGCGAGGAACAGGTCGGCGTGCCCCTCCGGGACCCCGAGCTGCCCCAGCAGCTCCCCGGTCGCCAGCAGCAGGCTCGGCGCGTGGTTCTGCCCCTGCGGCCCGGTGGTGGTCACGTCGGTCTCGTACGGCGAGGGGGGCTCCTCCCCGGTGTCGCCGAACCCCTCCCCGAACCACACCGGCACGACCTTCACCGACAGGCTCACCTGGCCCTTCGGCAGGTCGCCGATCCACTCCTGCGGGGTCGCGAGCGCCGCCGCAACCCGCTCCCACGCCTCAGACCCCGACACCGGGTTCGCCGCGACCTGCTCGATCACCGGGCACACCCCCGGCGAACACGCGAGCGTCCACACCACCAGCCGTCCCGCGATCTCGGGCGGCAGGTCGAAGCTGTCGATCGCGATCGACGCGAGCAGCGGCCAACCGGCGTCGGCGGTGAACACCGGGTCGGCGCGGCCGGTCCGGGTCCAGATCGACAGCGGCAGCCCGGTGCTGCCCGGCGGGAACGCCTCCACACACCGATCCTCGTACGGGGTGCACACCCACACCAGCACGTCCGCGCCCCGCCCGGTGCCGTCGGCCACCCACGCCCGCAACCGGAGCCCGTCGAGCGGCTCCGGGTTCGGCGGGATCGACTCCACCGCCACCACCTGCACCCCGCGCACGGTGTTCGGCACCGGCTGCGAGCCGCCACACGCCGCGAGCCCCGCGAGGATCACCATGACGCCTTCACTCCGAGCACCGGCAGGATCGGCAGACCCGTGACCGGCTGCAGCTGCGAGTAGTCCTCGGACCACCCCGGGATCTCCACGTTCAGGTGGTTGGTCGCGTTCTGCACCTCGGTGTAGAACGACAACTTCCACCGGTCGAACCACCACTCCCGGTCCATCCGAACGTCGAGCGCGAAGAACGCCGGCGCCCGATCGGTGAACGGCTCTCCGTACAGCGGCAGCCACGTCTGCAGGTCCGACGCGTACACCGCGCCCGCCACCGGGGTGATCGCCACGCCGCTCGCGTACCGCGCCCGCACCCCGAGCCGCCACTTCCCCAGCGCCTGGGAGCCGATCACCGTGAGGTTCACCGGCTGGTCCGACGAGGCCGGGTGCCAGTCCTCACTCGGCAGGTCCCGGCGCACCGCGCGCGACAGCGACAGCGCGACCCACAAGATCCGCTCGTCGGTGAGGTAGGTGCCGAACAGCTCGGCGCCGTACGACCGACCGATCCCGGTGCTCACGAACGGGATGAAGTGGGTGCCGGCCACCAGCGAGGTGCGGTCGAACCGGAACAGGTCGTCCCGCCCGACGATCAGGTTCTCCTGGGCGTTGGTGTACAACGTGACCCCGAGCTTGCCGTCCGGGCCGAGCCCCTGCTCGACCCCGACGCTGAGCTGAGCCGCGCGCTCGAGCTTCAGCGCCGAGCCCTCGGGCGAGAGCAGCTCGCGCATCGCCGGCGGCTGGCTGTACAGGCCGATCCCGCCCAAGATCTTGGTGGTCCCCAGGTTCGCGACCACCCGCATCCGGGGGTCGAGCACCCCCTGTCCGCGCGGGTCGGTGGTGTCCTCGTCCCCCGACGGCGCCCCGAGGTTCATCCCCTCGTACCGGACGCCCGGGATGAAGTCGACCGTGCCGGCCCGCAGCGTGGGCTCCAGGTACAGCGCCGGCAACGACACCCCGGCGAGGCCCAGCTCCTCGATGCCGAGGCTGTACTCGAGCCGCTGACGGCCCCAGGTCCAGTCCACCCCGGTCCGCAGCCCGAGCACGCCGCCGCCCGGGTCCTTGAACCACTCGTGCCGCAGCCCCCACCGCGGGATCGCCTCCTCCCGCACCACCCCGGCCGACGGGAGCTCGCCGAACAGGTCGACCGGGATCCCGAGCGCGGCGAGCGCGTCGGACCGCTCGTCCGCGAGCACCAGCTCCTGCAGCTCCGGGCCGACCGACATCATCGACTCGACCGACCACCCCTTCCCCACCGGCTCGAGCCACCGGACGATGCCCTTCTGGAACGAGGTCTTGTAGGTGAGCGCGTCGAGGCCGCTGGTCCCGATCAGGCGGAACTGGTCGTTGCTCGCCATCAGGGTGCCGGTGAACCGACCCCGCTCGGACGTGGCCTGGACCAGGTGCAGCTGCGCGTCGTAGTACCTCGGCACCCGCAGGTCCTCGGCTCCGCTCGCCGCGAGCACCGGCTGGGCGAGCGCGTCGATGTACGAGCGGCGCGCAGACAGCGTCACCGCGGTCTTCTGCCCGAGGCGCTGGCGGGTGTACCCGGTGGCCTGGAAGATGTCGAACGACGCGTTGGTGTCCGACCGCTTCGGCAGGTCGTCGTTCGTCTCGAGGTCGACCACGCCGCCGATCGCCCGGCCGTACCGGGTGCTCCACGCGCCCGGGAAGAACTTGACCGACGACAGCAGGTCCGCCGCCACCACCGTGCTCACGGCGGTGAAGTGGAACGCGATCGGGATCCGCGCGCCGTCGATCAGGTAGGCGGTGTCCTCCGGGTCGGTCCCGCGCACCTGCAGCTGGCCGCTCCCGAACGGCGCCCGCGCGATCCCCGGCAGGTTCTGCAGCGCCCGCACCGGGTCGCCGAGGCTGCCGGGCAAGGTCACCACCAGGTCGTGGCCGAGCTCGAACTCGGCCGGGTCGGCCTTGAGCTCGGCGGTGACCTCGATGAACTCCTCGGCCTCGTACTGCTGCCACTCGGGGACCTTCTCCGCCTGCAGCACCAGCCCCTCGACGTACCCGTCGGGCGGCACGTCGACCCCGGTGGACGACGGCAGCAGCCCCTCGCCGGTCACCGTCAACACCCATTTGCCGTCGGCGAGCCCGGCGAACCGGAAGTGGCCCTCGTCGTCGCTGCGGGTGCGCGCGAGGGTCTCGTCCGGACCGACCGCCTTGATCAGCGCGTTCGCGAGGACCTTCTTCTGCCCCTGCTCCCGCACCACCCCCGCGACCGACAGCGGGGTCACCTGGTCCATGTCGAAGGTGTAGTTGTAGGTGATGATCGACGCGACCGGCCGCCCTTCGTCGTCGGTGGCCGGACGGAACCGCATCGTGCGGGCCGACTCGACCGCGGGCGCGTCGAACCCGTTCCCGGCGGCGCCCACCAGCTGCACGTCGACGACGAACCCCTCCTCGTCGATCGTGAGCGACAGCACGACGTACCCCTCGACCGCGCGCTCGAGGGCCTCCTCGGGGTAGGCCGCCGGGACGTACGACTCGAGGACGGGGAGGGTAGGTTGGCCAGCCCGGGCGATCCCGAGCAGCGACAGGGGTACCAGCATCACCCCGCAACGCTACCACCGCATTCCCTCAGGTGGGTGGAATCCGAACCGGAGGCGGAGGACCAATCGGTCCGCCGCCCGGCCGAGCGACCCGGTATAGTCTCCGGCATGTCGTTCCGTGCAACTTCTTGTTCCCTGCTGCTCGCGCTGTCCGCCTGCCACTCGCCGTGTGAGCGGCCCTGGTACGCCGATCTCGACGGCGACGGGTTCGGCGATCCCGACGACGTGCAGCAGGCGTGTGAGCGCCCCGAGGCGTACGTCGCACTCCCCACCGACTGCGACGACCGCGCGCCCGAGGTCCACCCGGAGGCGATCGACGCGTGTAACGGCGTCGACGACGACTGCGACGGCACGGTCGACCCGGCTGCGGCCCGGTGGTTCGTCGACGCCGACCACGACGGCATCGGCACCGCCGACGACAGCGTGCGCGCGTGTGACCCGCCCACGGGCTACGTCGACCTGGCCGGCGACTGCGACGACACCGACCCGAACGTGTTCCCGAACGCCCCGTTCGAGACGTGTGACGGAATCGACCAGGACTGCGACGGGCTGATCGACGAAGGCGCGCTGTCCGACGAGATGTGGTACCCGGACAACGACCACGACGGGTACGGCCTGCCCGCCGGCGGACAGCCGCTGTGCGCCCCGCCGAGTGACTGGGTCGACAACGGCGACGACTGCGACGACTTCGACGCGGACCGGCACCCGGGCGCGCTCGAGGCGTGCAACCTGATCGACGACGACTGCGACGACGACGTGGACATGAACGACGAGGACGGCGGCGTGCTCGGGTCGTTCCCGATGTTCGGCGACGGCGACCAAGACGGGTACGGCGCCGGCGAGGCGATCGTCACCTGCACGCTGGCCGCCGGGTACTCCGCGGTCGCGGGCGACTGCGACGACGACGCCCCGCAGGTGAAGCCCGGCCAGTCGGAGGTGTGCAACGGGGTCGACGACGACTGCGATCTGGCGATCGACGACGACGACCCGTCGCTCGACCCGACGACCCAGGTGCTCGCGTGGACCGACGACGACGGCGACGGGCTCGGCGACCCGCTGTCGCCCGCGGTGAGCTGCGCCATCGGCGACGGGACGGCGAACAACGGGCTCGACTGTGACGACGGCGACGCCGAGGTCGGCGCGGACCTGTGGCTGCTCGACGACGACGGCGACGGCGCGGGCGCGGGGACCCCGACCCCCGGGACGAGCTGCGCCGCGCCGGGCGGCGACTACGTCAACGTCTCCGCCCCGCTCGACTGCGACGACACCGACGCAGACGTGTCTCCGGCCGCGCTCGACCTGTGCGGCGACGGGGTGGACCAAGACTGCACCGCGATCGACCCGGCGTGTGGGGCCGCGCCCGACGGGGTGGTTCCGCTCGAGTCACTCGGCCGGACCTACGCCGCCGCCGCCGCCTCCGGCGAGGGGTTCGGCCCGACCGCGTCGGGCGACGTGACCGGCGACGGCGCCCCCGACCTGTTCGTCGGCGCCCCCACCGCGGGCTTCGGCACGGTGTACGTGTTCCCCGGGCCCGCCCCCGAGCTGGCGTCGACCCCGTGGCTCGCCGTGCCGCTGGTGCACAACGGCGGCGGGTTCGGCTCGGCCCTCGCCACCGTCGACGACGCCACCGGCGACGGGGTGCCGGAGCTCGCGATCGGCGCGCCGTCGGCGCTCGGCGGGCAGGGTCGGGCGTACGTGTTCGAGGGCACCGGCGTGCCGAGCGTGCTGCTGACGGTGACCGGCACCGGCGGGGTCGGCTCGGCCGTCACTTCGGGCCACCAGATCGGAGGCGAGGCCGAGGTCCTGGTGAGCTCGCCGAACACCGGCGTCGTCGGCCTGTTGCCGATCACCCTCGGGTCGGTCGCGCTGGTCGACGCGCGCCTGGTGCTGACCGGACCCGGGGGGTTCGGCGCGACGCTCGCGGCCGAGCCCGGGGGAGCGGTCGCGGTGGGCCACCCGGAGGACGGCGGCAGCAGCGGCAGCGTGTACCTGTTCGACGGCACCCAGTCGGGCCTGTTCGTCAGCGGCACGGCCGAGGCGCGGTGGCTCGGCGCCGCGGGGGACTCGTTCGGCGCGGCGCTGGCCGCTGGCGGCGACTTCGACGGCGACGGCTCCCCCGACCTCGCGGCGACCGCCCCCGGCGAGGCCTCGAACGGCGTCGACGCCGGCGCGGCCTATGTGTTCGTCGACACCGTCGACGGCAGCTCCGACGTGGCCGCGTTCGTGCTGCGCGGCGACGTCGCAGGGACCGGGCTCGGCGCGTCGGTCGCGTTCGGAGACCTCGATCGAGACGGGATCGACGACCTGGTGGTCGGCGCCCCGCAGGCCGACGTGGGCGGCGCGGACGGCGGCGCGGTGTACGTGGTGTTCGGCCCCGCGGCGGGGGTAGCCAACGCGATCACCGCCGACGCGATCCTGTACGGCGCAGCGGGCGCGCGGGCGGGCGAGCACGTGAGCGTGGGCGAGGCCGACCCCGATCCGGGGGACGACCTGCTGGTGACGCTGCCGGACGCCGGGACCGGGACCGTGTGGCTGGTCCCAGGGGCTCCGTAAGGGCCCTCAGCACGGAGTTGACCATCGGTTCACCGCTCCCTGACCTGACCGTCTCCCGCTGCGGGAATGGTGCCTCCGGAGAGGTTCACCATGTGGTTCACGGCGCTGCTGTGTGGGTTCACCCTCGACGATCCGACGACCCAGATCGGGCCCGACACGTGGGGCCTGCCGACCACGCCCGCGGCGCACCGCGCGTGGGCGACGCGAGCCGACACGTTCCGGCGGGACTTCGGGGACTGGCGGGTGCGGTGGGACGAGCGCAACGGCACGCCTCGGGCGCTCACCGGGCCCGCGGTGCCGGTGGAGCGGGCGCGCGAGCTGGCCGAGCGGATCGCCGCGCTCGGCGGGGTGAGCGCGTCAGACCTCGTGCCCGACCGGGTGAAGTCGGACGGGGTGCGCACCGGGTTGCGGTACCGCCAGACCTGGCGGGGCGCGCCGATCGAGAACGGGTTCGTCGATCTGGTGGTCGAGCGCGGCGTGATCTCGTACGCGGTGGCGAACCTGCACCACGTGGAGCTCGATGGGGTGCCCGCCCCGGGGGAGCGCGTGTTGCCGCGGCCGGCGGGCGCGCGCTGGTCGTACCGGTGGGTCCGGGTCGACGACGACGGGCTCGACGTGACGTACCGCGACCGGGCGGGGCAGGTCGTGCACCGGTGGACCCGGCGGATGCCGCTCGACGTGACCTACCCCCTGCGCGAGCCCACCGGCCCGTTGGTGGTGGGCCCGGTGCGGCGGTCGACGGTCAGTGACGGCGTCACGGTCGAGCTCACCGACGACCTCGGCGGGACCAGCCTCACCGGCCCGCTCGACGTGAAGCTCGACGGTCCCGAGATGAACGTGTTCCGCGCGGGCGTACAGGTCGGCGCGCTCGACGTGGCCGACGGGATGCTCGACCCGGGGGTCGACCTCGACCTGTCGAGCGCCGCGGTGTTGCCGAACTTCTTCGGCGTGCGCGACTGGCTGCTCGGCGTCGATCCGACCCACCCGTGGCTCGCCGAGGACGTGGGGGTGTTCGTCGACGAGTCCGGAACGTGCAACGCGTTCTACGTGGGCGGCACCATCAGCTTCTTCGACGAGGGCGGCGGGTGCGGCGACACCGCGCAGATGTCGGACGTGGTGTACCACGAGTCCGGTCACGGCATCCACGACTACGGGCTGCTCGCCGGCACGTTCGCGAGCGACGTGAGTGAAGGGAGCTCCGACTTCGTGTCGGCCACGATCAACGACGACCCTCTCCTGGCGCTCGGGTTCTTCGGCCCCGGCACGTTCCTGCGCGAGCTCGACACGAACAAGGTGTGGCCGCAGGACCAGGACGGCGACCCCCACATCACCGGCCTGATCTGGGGCGGCTTCTGGTGGGACGTTCGCACCGCGCTCGTCGCAGAGCTGGGCCCCGAAATCGGCGTCGCCACCACCGACCGGTTGTTCGTCGACACGCTGAAGTACGGCCCGTCGATCACCGACTTCGAGGCGGTGCTGGCCGCGGACGACGACGACGGCGACCCGACGAACGGCACCCCGCACGGGTGCACCCTGCTGACCCAGGGCGCGCTGCACGGCCTCGCCCCGAGCCCGCTCGGGCTGCTGACGGTGACCCCGAGCCTGACCCAGCTCCCCTCGGGCACGCCGCTCGACCCGCCGGCCGCCGTGCCGTTCACCCTGGCCGGTTCGGGGGTCGAGTGTGGTGACCTCGACGAGGACGGCGTCCGCCTGTGGTGGGCGGCCGACCCGACCCCCGGCGCCGCCGCGGGGGACACCGTGTTCACCGAGGGGGTCCCCACCCACGCGGGCTCCGACTACACCGCCGAGATCCCGGCGCAGCCCGCGGGTACCCGGGTCGTGTACTACGTCACCTGGGGCGACCCGACCGGCGCCGAGGTGTACCGGTCGCACCCGGCCGACACCCCGGTCGATCGCCTGTTCCAGTACTGGGTCGGCGACCAGGCCGACCTGTGGTGCGACGACTTCGAGGGCGGCCAGGGAGGGTGGACCACCGGCGGCGGCGCGCTCGACGGCCAGGGCGAGGTCGGCGAGAGCGAGTTCCAGTGGGGTCCGCCCCCGGGCGAGCGCGCGTTCGGCGCCACCTCGGCCGCGTCCGGCGCGAACGTGCTCGGCCAACGCCTCGACGACGGCCTGCCGTACCGGCCCGACAACGAGCAGCACGCCGAGTCCCCCGAGATCTCGCTCGCCGACGCGAACCACAGCCTGCTGGTGCTCGCGTACCGGCGGTGGCTGTCGGTCGACGCGGCCGAGCTGGACCGCGCGGCGATCCGCGTCGACGGGGTGGGCCCGGTGTGGCAGAACGACCGCGGGGTGGCGACCCTCGACGGCGGGTGGACCGAGCAGGTGGTGGATCTGACCGCGCTGCTCTCGGCGGCCCGGCCGTCCACCACCGTGGCGTTCACCTTGTCCACCGACGGATCGGTCGCGTACGACGGGTGGAGCGTCGACGACGTGTGTGTGCGCACCCTGGCCGAGCCCGAGCGTCACTACACCGACGTCGGGCTGGTCGCGTCCGACGACGCGGACACCGTGACCGTGAGCTGGACCCAGCCGTGGGTGCGGCCGATCTGGCAGACCCGGCTGGTGCGCAAGCGGAACGCGCTGCCGACCACCGAGGTCGACGGCGACCTGGTGGCGCAGGACCTCGCCCCGGTCCCCGGGCAGCCGGTGTCGGTCGAGGACGCCGACGTGGAGCCGGGGGCTGT
>JBEBJC010000234.1:0-10385 GCA_040080105.1 Myxococcota bacterium | reverse complement strand
CCCCGACCCCGAGCCCCGCCGTGCCTGCGGGCGCGGCAGACGCGAACCACAGCGCGATCACGTGCAGCTCCCGGGCAACGTCAGGTGTGGGAGGCGCGCCGCGGCGGCGTCACACGCGGCCGGCAGCTGCGGCCCGGCGGCCCGCTCGATCAGCTCCAGCGCGAACTGGTCCGGGTCTCCCCACGCCTCGGTCTCCCCCCACGCGGCGAGCGCGTCCAGCGCCAGCGCCAGCGTGGCGTCGGGGTCGTCGGTGGCGCGCCGGACGTCCCACACCAGCGACGCGTACACCGTGCCGAGCGCGTACGGGTCGTAGGTCAGCGACGCCAGATCCCCCGCGTCGGCCGACGGGTACATCGACGGGGTCGCGACGGCGTCGCCCTCCACGTCTCGGCTCGGCTGGGGCAGCGACGGGTCGATGAACCGCGGGTCGTCGAGCGTCAGCGTCGCCACCATGTCGGCGAACCCCTCGTTGAGCGCCCGGACCAGGCTCTGTTGGTCGCTCGGCGCGTCGATCCACGCGATGTCGCCGCCGCTCTTGCCGGTCACCACCAGCTCGAACAGCGAGTGGCCGAACTCGTGTCGCACCACCCCGGCGTTCGCCGCGACCGGCAGGGTGTCCAGCGCGTCGGGGAACAGCACGAACGTGTTCTGACCGAGCACGAACGCCGCGTTCTCGACCGCCGCGAAGTCGAGCACCGACTGGGGGGTCCACGCCACGTTCACCGGGAAGATCGGCGACACGTCGACCCCGCGCGCCTCGAGCGCGTCGCGGGCGTCGTCGAGGTGGTACCAGAACGACCACAACACCAGGCCCTGGGCGTCGAGCGGGACCCCGTCGCCCTGCTCGATCGCGTACGGGATGTCGAGCGCGCCGCCGTCGAGGTACCCGTCCACCCGCAGCCGGCCGCCGCTGAACCCGACGCCGAGGTCGCCGGTGAGCCGGCGGGGGTCGGCGAGCCCGGCGCGGTCACGCGGCGCGAGCAGGTACTCGCCGTCGTCGGCGCGTTGCACCACCACCACCCGATCCGGGAGCGCCGGCTCCGCACATCCCACGGTCCACCACACGATCGGCACGAGCGCTCCTCGACCGCCATCGTGCACCGAACCGACCCCGAGCCGCGAGCGGTTCGCGCGAGATACCATCGGGGGATCGGAGGAACCGTGATCGCACTCGTGCTGGCGGCCTGTCGCCCGACGCCGGAACCCGCGCCCGGGGGGACGCCGATCGGGCCGTACGAGGTCGACATCCGCACCACCACCTACGGGATCCCGCACGTGCTGGCCGACGACCTGCCGTCGGCGTCGTTCGGGATGGGCTGGGCGCACGCGCGCGACCGGTTGTGCGTGTTGGCCGACCAGATGATCGAGGTGCGCAGCGAGCGGGCGAAGTACTTCGGCCCCGGCGAGGCCGACGCGAACATCGACACCGACTTCGGCTGGCTCGGCCTCGGGGTGATGGCGAACGCCGAGCGGCGGTTCGACGAGCTCCCCGACTACGTGCAGAAGTCGATCGTCGCGTACGCCGCCGGGTACTCGCGGTACCTCGAGGACACGCCGGAGGAGCAGATCGACCCGCGGTGCCGCGGCGCCGCGTGGGTCAAGCCCATCGATCACGTGGACCTGCTCGCGTACTACCTGCACCTCGGCCAGCTCGGCTCGGGGTCGAACCTGGTGCGCGAGGTGGGCAACGCGCAGCCGCCGGGGCTCCGCTCCGCCGCGCTCCCGCCGCCGCTGTCGGTGCTCGAGCCGTTCCGTCGGCCGCCGATCGGGAGCAACGGCTGGGCGATCGGGGGCGACCGCACCGCCAACGGGCACGGCATGTTGTTGTCGAACACCCACTTCCCCGCCAACGGTGAGCTGCAGTGGTGGGAGTCCCACCTGACCGTGCCCGGCGAGCTCGACGTGTACGGGGCCTCACTCACGGGCTCGGCGCTGGTGAACGTCGGGTTCAACCGAGACCTGGCGTGGACCCACACGGTGTCGGACACCCCGCGGTTCGTGGTGTACCAGCTGACCCTCGACCCGGCGGACCCCACCCGGTACGAGTACGACGGCGGCACGCTCGACATGCAGTCGACCTCGTTCACGATCGAGGTGCTGCAGGACGACGGCCAGGTGGTCGAGCAGCAGCGCACCCTGTGGCGCACCCGCTGGGGGCCGATGTTCAACGCCCCGGTCATCGGGTGGAACACCTTCAACGCGTACACCTGGCGCGACGTGAACGAGGCGAACCTCGAGATGATCCCGGCGTTCGCGGGGATGGACCTCTCCACCGACCTCGCGTCGTTCGAGGACGCGCACCGCAAGCAGGGGATCCCGTGGGTGCACACGATGATGGCCACCCGCGACGGCGACGTGTTGTACGTCGACTCCGCCGCGACCCCGTACCTGAAGCCGGAGGCGGAGGCGGCGTACGAGGCGTACCTGCAGTCGAACTCGCTCGCGAGCCTGTTCGGTGACTTCGGGCTGCTGGTGTTCGACGCGGCCGACCCGGTGTTCGAGTGGGTCGACGACCCGCGCGCCGCCACCCCCGGGGCGATGCCGTACGAGGAGGCGCCCCGGCTGCAGCGCCGCGACTTCGTGAACAACTCGAACGAGAACTACTGGCTCGCGAACCCGCTCGAGCCGCTCACCGGGTACAACTGGGTGTACGGCTCGACCGGCGGCCCGGCCGCCCCGCGCACCAAGATGAACAACCGGTTCTTGCTCGAGGAGGGCGGCGCCTCGGGGGCCGACCACCGGTTCGACCTCGACGAGCTCGAGGCGGCCGCGCTGTCGGCGCGCGCCTCGGTGGCCGAGGACCTGCGCGACGCGGTGGTGGCGCGGTGCACCGGCGCCCCTTCGGTCGAGGTGCTGCTCGACGGCGAGGCCCACACGGTCGACCTCGCCGAGGCGTGTGCGACGTTGGCCGCGTGGGACGGCCGCGCGCGGATCGACAGCGTGGGCGCGTACCTGTGGCGCGAGACGGTCAGCTCGGAGCTCACCTCGTGGGCCGATCTGACCGACGCGGGGCGGTTCTACGGCGACGCGTTCGACCCGGCCGACCCGATCTACACCCCTTCGACCCTCGCCCCGGCCACCGCCGACGGCGACGGCGTGCTGGAGGCGCTCGCGGTGGCGGTGGTGCGGATCGGGCAGGCCGGGTTCGCCCTCGATCAGCCGCTCGGTGAGCTCCAGCACCAGGTGCGGGGAGACACGTGGATCCCGATCCTCGGCGGCAACTACCTCGAGGGGGTGATCTCGGTCGCCACCTGGGGTGGCGGCGACACCACGCTGCTTCCGAGGTACGTGCCGGCCCCGTCGATCACCCCGTCCGACCTGTCCGAAGATGGCTACTACGTCAACAACGGCAACAGCTTCGTGCTCGCGATGTCGTTCGGCGACGACGCGCCATCGGCGCGGGCGATCCTCACCTACAGCCAGTCGGACAACCCGGAGTCGCCCCACTTCGCCGACCAGAGCCAGCTGTACACCGAGCAGGCCCTGCGGCCGGTGTTGTTCGAGGAGAGCGAGATCGCGGCCGACCCGGAGCTAGAGCTCGTGCACCTGTCGTACCCGTGATCCACCTCGCGCTCGCCGCCTGTCACGGTGACCCTCGGGACCTGCTGCGGCCGAACCGGATCGCGCTCGGCCCGGACGGCGCGGTGTACGTCAGCGACTTCCACCACGACCGGATCGTCGTGTTCGACGCCGACGGCGGGTACCGGGGCACGTTCGGCGAGCGGGGGCTCGGGCCGGGGCAGCTGTGGCGGGTGACCGCGATGGCCACCGCCGCCGACGGATCGCTGCTGGTGGCGAACCGCCGGCCGGAGTCCGACGCCCGCGAGAGTGAGATCCGGTTCGAGGTGGTCCGGTTCGCCGACGGCGAGGAGACCGACCGCACGCTGCTCGACGGCCGGTCGCTGCAGCCCGACGGGTGGATCGACGCGCTCGCCGAGGCGCCGAACGGCCACTGGGTGGTGGCGGACAGCACCCACGGCGAGCTGGTGGAGATCGACGCGCACGGGCAGCGGGTGGGCTCGTACGGCGGGATCCGACCCGTCGACGCCGCGCCGTCGGGCCTGGTGCGCGACGGGTCGACGCTGTGGGTGGTCGAGCAGTACCGTCACCGGGTGACCCGCCTGGTGCCCGGGGCCGCCGAGCGGCCGCTGGTGTTCGCCGACGCCGGCCACGGCCCGCCGCGGTTCCCGAGCGCGGTGGGGGTGTGCCCGGGCCGGTGGCTCGCGGTATCCGACTACGGCGGCCACCGGGTGCAGCGGTACGACCTCGACGGGCGCTGGCTCGGCGAGTTCACCCCGAAGGCCGTCGGCCCCGACCAGCCGGTGCAGGCGATCGACCTCGCGGTGTCGCCCGACTGCGAGCGGATCTACCTGGTGGACAGCAAGGGGAACCGGGTGCTGCTCACCGACCCCGACGGCGCGGCGCTGCACGAGGTGTCCCGATGGTAGTGGCTCTGGCGGGCGCCGCGTTCGGCGCCGAAGTGTGCGATACCTGCCAGTACGGCACCATCTCCGAGGCGATCGTGGCGCTCCAGTCCGACCTCACGCTGTTGGGAGCTGGCCCGTTCGACGGGTTTTCGACGCCAACGTTCGACCTGACGATCACCGGTGACGGCAGCTCGGAGATCTTGGGGCCGCTGGTGGTGACCGCCGGGCTGACCCTCCAATCGCTGGTCGTCAGCGAGGGAGCTTCGGCCGGGGCGCCGATCGTCGACTGTTACGCTTCGGGCTCGCTGACGCTGACCACAGTGACCGTGAACGGCGGCGGGGCCGGGCCGATCACCCTGTCCGACGGCTGCCTGTTGTCCTCGACCGACAGCGTTTTCGACGTGTTCGGCGGCTCGGCGGTGTCGGTGGTCGACGGCTCGGTCGACGACGTGGGCTCGGGCTGGCTCTCGAACGGCGGCGCTGCGCTGGTGGTCGGCCTCGGCGACGTGGTCTTGTCGGGCTCGAGGCTCTCGTCCAACTATGGGGGCGCGATCGGAGTGCACCCGACGGGGGCGGTCGACCTGCAGGTGTACGACTCGGTGTTCGAGGCCAACGTCACCGGCGAGGGGGCCGCCCTGTTCGCGGAGGCCAACGGCTACGACGTGACCGTCACCCTCGCGCGCAACGTGTTCACCAACAACCTCGCGTTGGCCCAAGGCATCGTCGCGGCGGAGGGGGTCTCCCTCACGTCCACCGACGACGACTTCGAGGGCAACGATGGCGGCGGGGACTTCGTGCTGATGGGAGTCGCCCCGAGCGAGATCACGGGGAGTGAGCACTGCGGCTCGTCGAGCGCGCTGGTGATCGAGGACAGCGAGGTCGACGTGACCAACGCAGTGTTCGTCGGCCTCGCGACCGTGGTGTCCGCGCAGGGGACCAGCGCGGTCACGATCGACCAGGCCACGGTGTGGTCGAACAGCGGGACCACGCCGTGGCTCGCAGACGGGGACGTGGAGCTCACCGGGTCGGTGGTGTGGGGGCCGGCGGCGAACGCGGCCACCGGGGTCGTCGCGCTGCAGGACACCGTGTTCGAGCTGGATCCCGGGCTCCCTGGCGCGCTCGTCGCCCCGATCGGGTGGCTGCAGGGGGGCTCCCCCGACGACGCGGTGTGTGGGGTCGAGGTCCGCCTGCACCCCGACTTCGCCGATGTGTACGACCAGCCCGGGGCGGCGGAGGGGTCGAACGCCCGGTCGAAGTACGACGCGGACGGGTCCGACCAGGACGGCATACCGTTCCGGTACGACTGCGATCAGCTGGACGCCACGATCCATGGGTTCGCGATCGAGGACTGCTCCGACGGGGTGGATCAGCGGTGTGACGGGGCGGCGTGGCCGTACGCCGACGTCGACGGTGACGGGTACGGCGAGGAGGCCGGCGGCTTCGAGTGCGGGGCGCTCGCCGGCGGGGACTGCGGCGCCCCCGACGCCGACACGCACCCCGGCGCGATGGAGGAGCCGTGCGACGGGGTCGACCAGGACTGTGACGGCGTCGACGACTGCCCGACCCAGACCACCCCCACCACCGGAGGCTCCTCGGTCACGGGCTCGACCGTCGACACCGGTCCCGCGGGGGTGGACACCGCGGAGCTCGACACCAGCGTGGGCGGGCCCGACACCGGCGGAGCTCCCCGGTACGCGCTCGTCGGGTTGAGCGGCGGTCGGTGTGGGGGGTGCGCGACCGGCGGGGCGGCGCCGTGGGTCGTGGCGCTGGCGGCGCTCGGTCTGGCGCGAGCGCGGCGATCCGAACTGCGGCGGTGAGTCCGCTCCGGGCGAACCCGCCGTAAGGTGCCGGTGTCGGAGGCGTTCACCGATGTTCGGAGGGTTCATGTGGTGGATGTCGTTCGCGTTCGCACAGGGCACCGACTACAGCCAGGCCGCCGAGGAGCGGATGGGGCTGGAGTTCGACTTGGACGCCGTGCAGGAGCAGGTCTCCGCTCCGAGTCCCCAGAAGAGGGCCCCCGCGCGGCCCAGCGCTCCGACCCCGGCGGCGAGCGCGCCGATGCTGGACCCGCCGTACTACCCTCCGGCGGTCCCCCCGCCCCCGATGCAGGCCCCGTTGCCGCTGGAGCCGAACTCCACGTTGGAGTCGGTCACGGTGTACCGCAACCAGGCGTTCGTCACCCGGACCCGCGCCGAGTCGCTCCCGGCGGGGTCCGCCGTCCTGCGTTTCGAGGGTCTGCCGCCGGTGATCCTCGGCGACAGCCTCTCGGCGAAGGTGGTGAACGGGGAGGCGCGGATCGTCGGGGTGGAGCTCCGCTCGGGCGCCGGTGAGGTCGACGACAGCACCCGCATCGAGTCGGTGCGCCAGGAGGCGGCGAAGGCGGTAGAGAAGCTCGGCTCGATCCGGGACGAGATCGAGTCGCTCCTCGCGCAGCGGGCCTACCTCCGCACCGCGCTGGTCCCGGACGGGGCGACCGCCACCCCGCCGATCCGGCGGGTCCGCGCGGGCCTCGAGTACGTGGGAGCGGCGGAGCTGCGGATCGCCGAGCGGTTGCGGCGGGAGGAGGAGGCGGCCAAGGAGCTCAACGACGTGGTCGTGCCGCTGCTGCGCAAGCTGGCCGACCCGATGGCCACCGGTCGTGAGGTCCGGGTCGAGGTCCAGCTGGACCACCCCGGTCCGGTGACGGTCGCGCTGCGGTACGGGGTGAGCGGCGCCGGGTGGGGGCCGAGCTACAACGCCCGCCTCGACCCCGCCACCCGCCGGGTGGAGCTGGAGGTGTTCGGGGTCGTCGTGCAGGCCACCCAAGAGGATTGGCGCGACGCGGCGGTGTTCCTCGCCACCGCCGACCGCGTCGAGGGAGCCGATGTCGACGACCTGGTCCCGTGGACGCTCGGCAGGTCCGGCAACGCCGGCGTGTTCGACTCGCTGGACTCCGGTGCGGGGCTCACCACCGGGGTCGGGCCGAGTGAAGCCCCCGAGAACACCCGGGTGGTCGAGACGCGGCTCGACGCGCAGGTGCAGAGCGCGGGCACCACCATGCTCGCGATCGAGGGACGGAGAACCGTCCGCGGCGACGGCAGCCCGCAGCGCCTCCCGGTGGCGAGCCAGCAGCTGGACGCCGTGGTCCGGCTGACCTCGGTCCCGAAGCTCGCCCCGTCGGTCCAGCGGCGGGCCACCGTCCGGTATGACGGCAGCGTCCCGTTGCTGCCCGGCCCCGTCGCGAGCTTCGTGCTGTCGGACTACGTCGGCGCGAGCGCGGTTCCCACCTTGGTCCCCGGAGAGGGGCTGGAGCTCGAGTTCGGCGCCGACGAGCGGTTCCGCGTGACCCGCGAGCTGGTGGCGCGGGAGGAGACCCGGGTCGGCCACAAAGTCACCCGGTACGACTTCCGGTTCCGCCTCACGGTGACCAACTTCGGCGCCACCGACGCCACCGTCGCGGTGGCCGACCAGCTCCCGCGCTCCGACGACGCCCGGATCGTGGTCACGCCGCGCGAGCTGTCGGGCGCCGCCCGCCCGGGCGACGACGGGCTGGTCTCGTGGGAGCTGGCGGTTCCGGCCACCGGATCGGCGAGCGTGGAGCTCGGCTTCTCGGTGACCGTGCCGGACGAAGCTTCGTACCAGGCGCAGGACCTGCTGGTGTTGTACCTGAAGGGCGGCCGCTGACCTACCCGCGCTCCGGCCGATCCCCGACGCCGCCGAACGGCCCACGCGGCGTCTCCTCCTCGAACTCGAGCTCCCCCGTCCGCTCCCAGCGCGCGAAGTCGAACGCGTGCTCCTGACGCAGGCGCTCCTCCAGGCGCCTCGCGGAGACGCGGTCGATCGGGCGCCCGTCGACGCTGCTCCGCGTGGCGATCCGGCGCTCCTCCCACGGGTACACCGACAGCTCGACCGGGAACGGACGCCCGACGACGTACAGGTGGTGGTACGAGCGGAAGTCACCTCCGGCGCGGACCAGCACCTCCTGCGAGTCGTACGCCCACCCGCGCGCGTCGAGGTCGGCGCAGAGGGCGTCGAGCTCGCCGAACACGTGTACATCGATGTCGCTGCCCCGGCGCGCGTGTCCGGAGGCCACGCTGCCGATCAGCCTGGCCTGCCACGGCTCGAGCTCCCGCAGCAGCACGAGCGCCTCCACGCGCATCGCGAACAGCCGTCGCGAACGTTCGGGCCCCTCTGCGAGGGAGACGAGCTCGAGCAGCGCCTCGCGAATCTCGCCGTTGCTGGGCAGATCGCGCGCCCGGAGCCGGTCGTGCTCCGCGACGCGTCGGGCGGCGATCCGCTTGGCGTCGAAGTACTGACCGACCGCCTCGTCGTACATCAGCTGCGCCGCCTCCCGGGCGATCGCCCCGCGCAGCCCGCCCCCGCGACCCGCGGCCCGCGGCCGCTTGCGCTCAGACACGCTCCCTGCGCTCGACGAGCGCCTCGACGACGATCGCCGCCGCCTCCTCGGGCTCACGGACCCGGGCCCGCGGGTCACGCCCGGCGAGGTCCCACCGGCGGAGGCGCTCGAGGTCGCGCAGCGCCAGCGTCCCGGCGAGGCGGGACCTCGCCTGTCGCGGGGAGCGCAGCAGATCGAGGTGGTGCGCGACACACCACGTGATCCGCTGGGGCCAGCCGATCAGGAGCTCGGCGCCGATCGCGTCGTGGTCGCGGCCGCCATGGGCCTTGCCGATGTCGTGCAGCAGCGCGGCTGCGAGCAGCTCGCCCTCCGCGCGGTCGTCGAGCGCGCGTTCGAACACCTGCAGGCTGTGGAACAACGCGTCACCTTCCGGGTGGAAGCGCGCGTCCTGAGGCACACCGTCGAGATCACCCAGCCAGGTGAGGATCTCCGTTTCCAACTCGTTCATGGGTAGAGAGCCGGCCGCGCGCCGGAACATTCGGCGCGTCGTGAGGCCTGGGCTCCCCCTCCGGATAACCCGGATCGCGCGCCCGGCGAACGAGGCCACGATCAGCCGGTTCGAGGGACTTTCGGCTCGAGCCGCACCGCCGACAGCGTGCCCGACTGGACGAACCACACCGAGTACGTCCCCGCCGGCATCGACACGGGGTCGGTCGCCCCCGGTGGGGCGGAGTCGACCGGGTGCGCGGCGTCCAACAACAGGAGCCCTCCGGCCGCCACCTCGAAGGTCTCCCGCTGTTTGCGCGAGCGCCGTCCGGCCGCCGCCACCTCCACGTCCACCGCGGCGCCGCGCGACACGAACCACCACCCTGCTCCGCGGCACCCCACGGCCACCTGCGGCTCGGGCAGCACCAGCACCCGGCTCCCTGCCACCTCGATCCATCCCGGCTCGGTCCCACAGGCGATCGCGCGGGCGTAGTCTCCCGTCTCGAGCGGAGCCTCCCGATCCGCCCCGCGCCACTCCGCGAGCGCCAGCGGCGACCCCAGCAACACCGGACCTCCATCGGTTCCCACCGCGTCCCGCAGGTCGAAGGTGGCCGCTTTGTTCGTACGCTTGCGCTCCAGGTGCTTGACGACCCGCAGGAGTCGCTTTTCGTCCGCCGAAGCTCCGGGCGGAACCGACCCCACGAACGCCCGCAGCCGTGGCGCCGCCGCAGGGTCGTCGAGCGATCGCAGCCTGTTCAGACAGTCCGCCCACCACTCGTTGGACCGACTCACGGCCAGCGCGCGGAGCAGGGGCTCGCTCGTGGTCGCCACCAGCAACCGGCCGAGGAGCTCCAGGCTGGTGGGGTTCGCCGGAACCAGCAGGTCGACCCACGCGGGGACCTGGTCGAAGTCGACGAGGTCTGGTCGCAGCACGAGCCGGAGCGCGGCCTGGGCGCTCGTCTGCGGCGGGCACGCGGAGAAGTACGCCGCGAGGGGACCCATCGCCGCTACCCCATCCCGCACGACCCGCGCTTCGGCAGCGAACGGCGACCACACGAGGCCCGGATCGAGCTCGCCCGCCAGCGTGTCGAGCACCACCGGCGGCGGGGGCGTCGCCCGCAGCAGCGCGTGAGCGA
>JBEBJC010001301.1:0-2190 GCA_040080105.1 Myxococcota bacterium | reverse complement strand
GGGCGGGGTTTCGCGGGTCGCGAGCCGGCTCCGGGCGATCAGCACCGCGGTCCGAGCGTCCGCGGCGGGGGTGGTCCACACGTCTCCGCCGCGGGTGACGGTCAGCAGCCCGTCCTGCCACACCACGCCATCGCCGAGCCCCGGGGGGCAGGCCCGAAGCTCGAGCGGCCCGTCGGGCCACAGCTCCACCAGGGCTGCCCCCACGGCCTCGACCCGGTCCGGCTCGACCCACATCGGCGTCGCGAAACACACCGCCACGAACCACGCGAACATGGTCGCAGTCTACTCGGGCTGCGCGAGCCTTGACGCACCGAGTCGCGTGTCTACTGAATGCGGCGTAAGCGCGCTGCGGGAACGCGGGCGCTCCAAGATCCGGGAGGCAGGTCCACCATGGGCAAGATCATCGGCATCGACCTCGGCACCACCAACTCCGTCGTTGCGGTCATGGAGGGGGACCAGCCGGTCGTGATCGTCAACGAAGAAGGTGCTCGCACCACCCCGTCGGTGGTCGGGTTCGGCAAGGAGGGCGATCGGATGGTCGGCGTGGTCGCACGCCGCCAGGCGATCACCAACGCCGAGTCCACCATCTACTCGGTGAAGCGGCTGATCGGCCGCAAGTTCGACGAGTCGCAGGAGGAGATCTCGCGTCTCCCGTACAAGGTGGTCCGCGCCGCGAACGGCGACTGCCGGCTGCGCGTCCAGGGCAAGGAGTATTCGCCGCAGGAGATTTCGGCGATGATCCTCCAGAAGCTGAAGCAGGCCGCTGAGCGGTACCTGGGCCAGCCGGTCACCGAGGCCGTGATCACCGTGCCCGCGTACTTCAACGACAGCCAGCGCCAGGCCACCAAGGACGCCGGCAAGATCGCCGGGCTCGAGGTCAAGCGCATCATCAACGAGCCCACCGCCGCGGCGCTCGCGTACGGCCTCAACCGGAAGAAGGAAGAGGTCATCGCGGTGTACGACTTCGGCGGCGGCACGTTCGACGTCTCGATCCTCGAGGTGGGCGACGACGTGGTCGAGGTGAAGGCCACCAACGGCGACACCCACCTCGGCGGCGACGACGTGGACGACCTGGTGATGCGTCACCTGATGGCCGAGTTCAAGAAGGACACCGGGATCGACCTGACCGGCCAGACCATCGTGGTCCAGCGGCTCAAGGAAGCGGCCGAGAAGGCGAAGATCGAGCTGTCTTCGGCCCAATCGACCGAGATCAACCTCCCGTTCCTCACCGCCGACGCGTCGGGTCCGAAGCATCTGCAGAAGACGCTGACCCGCGCCGAGTTCGAGCGGATGATCGACCCGATCGTCGAGCGTTCGCTCGGCCCGTGCCGTCAGTGCCTCAAGGACGCGGGCCTCCGCCCGGATCAGATCGACGAGGTCCTGCTCGTCGGCGGCTCGACCCGGATCCCGTTGGTCGAGAAGCGGGTGAGGGAGCTGTTCGGCAAGGAGCCCAACCGCTCGGTGAACCCGGACGAGGTCGTGGCGGTCGGCGCCGCGGTGCAGGCCGGCGTGCTCGGCGGCGACGTGACCAGCATGTTGCTGATCGACGTGACCCCGCTCACCCTCGGCATCGAGACCCTGGGCGGCGTGATGACCCAGATGATCGCCCGCAACACCACGATCCCGCACAGCAAGACCGAGGTGTTCTCCACCGCGGCCGACAACCAGACCGCGGTCGACGTGTACGTGTACCAGGGCGAGCGGCCGATGGCGAAGGACAACAAGCTCATCGGCAACTTCCGCCTGACCGACATCCCGCCGGCGCCGCGGGGCATGCCGCAGGTCGAGGTCACGTTCGAGATCGACGCGAACGGGATCTTGTCGGTGTCCGCGAAGGACAAGGCCACGAGCCGCTCGCAGAGCATCAAGATCGAGGCGAACTCGGGGCTGTCCGAAGGGGACATCAGCCGGATGGTGAACGAGGCGAAGGCGCACGAGGCCGACGACAAGAACCGCCGCGACCTGATCGAGGCGCGCAACCAGCTCGACACCCGGATCTACGAGGTGGAGAAGACGTTGCGCGAGCACGGCGACAAGCTGCCGGCGGCCGAGAAGGCGAACCTCGAGGGAGAGCTCGCCAAGGCGCGCGAGGCCAAGGACAGCGACGACCTGGGCACGGTCAAGGCCGCCCTGGACAAGCTCACCGCCGCTTCGCACAAGCTCGCGCAGGTGATGTACGAGGCGGGTGGC
>JBEBJC010001300.1:0-2194 GCA_040080105.1 Myxococcota bacterium | reverse complement strand
CCACGTCGACCACGCCGTCGCCGGTCGCGTCGCCGACCACCCCGGTCCAGCTCGCGCCGTCGAACGCCGCCAGGTGGTCCCCCGGCAGCACCACCCGCCGCCGCAGCGGCGCGGCCACCACGTAGGTCACCGGGCCGCTCGGGCCCGTGGCGTCGACCACCGCGTCGGCGCGCCCGTCGCCGGTGAGGTCCCCCGCCACGCGGGCCGCGTCGAGCACCGTGCCGTCGGCGCCGTTCCACAGGAACACCGGCAGCGGCAGCCCGTCGTCGTCGTCGTCGCCCGTGGGCTCACCCGCCCCGGGTCCCAGCACCGCGGGCCCCGGCGGCTCGACCCCGGGGCGGCAGGCGACCCACCACCAGGTGATCATCGGCGGTCCCTCACGGGGTGACGGGGTGGACGGTCAGGTAGATCGAGCTGTCCCACCCCTGGTAGCTCGTGCAGGTCTCCGGATCGACCGCGGCGGCGACCAGGTACGACCGCAGCGGGTACTTCTCGGCCGGCCACGCGAGCTCGGCCGCGAACGACCCGGCCGCTTCGTTCGACAGGCACTGGAACGCCCAGTCGCCCGCGACCGTCGACCACTGCCCGACCGCGGCGAGCGCGCCCGGCACCAGCACCTCGCCACGCACCGGGTACGCCTGGTCGACGTCGACCTGCGCACACGGGACGCCCGGCCCCAAGGTGACCCCGAGGAACCCGAGCAGGTCGGCCGGGCACGTCGACCAGTCGAGCTCGGGGGCGGGCTCGAGCTCGGTGCCCGAGGTGAACGCGCCGCCGGCGAACACCACCCCGCCGGGCTGGTCGACGAACCGCATCCGCAGGGACTGACCGAGCGCGTCGCGGACCTGCAGGTGCAGGTGTGGCTCGGTCGACCACCCGGTGTTGCCGGTGCGCCCGAGCTCCTCGCCGCGGCCCACGACGTCGCCCACCTGGGCGTACACGCCGTCGCGCTGCAGGTGCCAGTACTGCCCGAACGTGGCGTCGCCGTGGTCGAGCACCACGTAGTTCGCGTCGGACGAGCACGCGGGGTCGGCGCACCCGGTCGACGAGCCCTCGGACAGCTCGACCACCCGGCCGGCGCGCGCCGCGACCACCGGGGAGCCCTCGGGCGCGGCGAAGTCGATCGCGTACACCGCGGTGCCGGTGTGCGAGTACGAGCCGTGCGCGCCCTGCAGCACGGTCCAGGTGGTGCCGGCCGGGAACGGCAGCGTCAGGTCGACCACCGACAGCCCCACGCACTGGTCGCCGCGGACCACGGTGTCGGGCCCACACTCGACGATCGGCTCGTCGGGCACACACACCCCGTCGACCTCGACGGTTCCGGGGCCACACAGCAGGCTCGGCGGGAGCAGCACCGGCGGGACGTCGACCGGCTCGGCCACACACCGGCCGTCGCGCTCGATCGTGCCGCGGCCGCACCAGTCGCGGGCGCAGCCGGAGACGACGAGCCAGGTCGCGGCGGCGGTCCGAGTCATCGGTCCGCCTTATCCTCGGCCGGTCAGAACCACACCGCGAGGCCGCTGCGCGCGGTGAACCCTCCGGGCTGCATCGCGCCGAACCTGTCGAACTGGACCGGCGGGTAGTACGCGTACCCGAGCTCGAGGTTCCACGCGAACTGCACCGCCTCGAGCCCGGGCGGGATCCGCACCTCGACCCCGCCGAGCGCAGCGACGCCGGGGGCCACGCCCCACACCTGGACCTGGCCCGGGTTGGAGTCGACCGTCGGGTCGTCGTCGAGCCGGATCCGGCCCGCGTACAGCAGCGCGTCGGCCGCCACGTACGCGTACAGGGCGTTGTCGTACGTGGCGTCGACCCGCACCCCGGCCATCCCCTGGTGCGAGGTGAGCGCCGCGCGGAACGTCGACTCCTGGTTGACGAGGTCGTACGTCGCGTCGCCCGTGCCCACGGTGGACCCTCGGCGGCCCCCGTGCCACCCGAGCCGGGCCTCGAGCCACGCCGCGGGGCGGAACCCGGCCCGCACCCCGACGCTGCCGATGCTGTTGCCGTCGGCGAACCAATCGAACGCCGGGTCGTTGTTCGCCAACGAGCCGAGCTCGAGCGCGAGCCCGTACCGCAGCTCCGACCGGTAGTCCGGCGGGAGCTCGACCGCGGGCTCCTCGACCGCGGGCTCCTCGGTCGGCGCGACCACCACCGGCCCGTCCTCGGGCGCGGGCTCGGCCGGGGGGGCCTCGGA
>JBEBJC010001299.1:0-2196 GCA_040080105.1 Myxococcota bacterium | reverse complement strand
GGTCGAGGCGACGCGGGCGGCGGCGGGGGTGGCGCCCGACGGGTCCGGAGCGCGGACCGAGCGCGATCTCCGCTCGACGTTGGCCACGCTCGCGCTCGCGTGTGGAGACCTGGAGGAGTTCGGCCGTCAGCTGCCGCTGCTCGAGATGTTGGGCGCGGACCCCGGTGAGCTGCTGTACCACCGGGTCTCGCTCACCCTGCTCGAGGGGCAGCCTGAGCGGGCCGCGGTCCAGCTCGCGCTGAGTGAGGCGTCGACCCCGCGGGAGCGGCGGGCGCGCGGGTTCCTCGCCGCGTGGGCGGCGCTGCTCCAGGGACGCATCGATCGGGCGGCGGCGCAGGTCGAGCAGCTCGAGCCGCCGATCGCCGGGCGGGACGCCGCGATGGCGGCCCTGCTGCGCGGGTTGTGTGCAGCGGCGAGCGGCGACGCCGAGGGCGCGAGGGCGTGGGTCGCGTCGGTCGAGCCCCCTCGCCGGGCCGGCGCGCGCGCGTGGGTCGACGCGGCGCTCGCGGTCGGGACCCCCGGCTTCGACGCCGCGCTGGCCGAGGCCGAGAGGGTCTCGGTCGACGACCTCGGGTTCCGGCTCGCCCGCCAGGGGGTGGAGCGGGCCCGCCGCGCTGCCCGGTGATCCCGGGCGGTTCGTGCGGGCGGGGGGCGCGCGAGATACCGTCCGGGGATGGAGGGGTCGGAAATGAGCCTAGGGTACGAGGTCCTCGACGGGCTGGTGGCTCGCCTCGCGAGTGCCTCGTGGAAGGAGCGGGATCCGATCAAGGCCGAGCTCGAGGAGGCTGCGGCAGCGTTCCCCGATCGGAAGGGCGTGCTCGACCACCTCGACGCGCTCAAGCGCGGCCTACAGGAGCTCGAGGTCCGGTGGGAGGTCGACGAGGTCATCGAGAAGCTGACCCCGCCCCCGGCCCCGGCGGCCGAGGAGCCGAAGCCTCCGGAGGACAAGAACAAGCCGTTGTCCGCCGCCGATCTGTCGTTGATGTACGACGACCCCCGCGGGCTGTTGCTGCACAAGACCAAGGTGGGCGACCGGTGGTTCGCGACCCAGCGGGATCCGCGCAGCGGCCAGCCGCAGACGTTCGAGCTGCGGGCCGAGGAGGTCCAACAGCTGAAGACGCAGCTCGCTGGCAGCCCGTACTGGCTGATCGGCGGAGGGGCGTGATGGTGTTGCTCGGCTGGCTGGCGGGGTGCGGCGGGTCGGTCGACTGCTCTCGCGAGGGCGCCACGCTGGTCGCCGCTACCGAGGGCGCCCCGGCGCTGACCTGCGCCGAGGCCGGAGTCGTGATCGACTACCTCGAGCTGCTCGCCGGCCGGCCGGTCCCGCGCGGCGACCAGCAGCTCGCGCTCGGCGCGATCGCGCACAAGTACTCGGCCGACCCGGCCCAGACCCGCGGGTGGATCGAGCGGGCGCGCGCGGGTGGGACCGAGATCGCGAGCGCGGTCGGCTCCCGCGGGGCCGAGCTGCGGATCGCGCGGGTGTGGGCCGCCGACAAGGGGCAGGACCTGATCACCGCCGCCGACGACGATCTGTGGAACGTCCAGCAGCGCACGTTGTCGGTCTGGACCCATGACGACGACGAGAAGACCGCGATGACCGAGTCGGACCTGGAGGCGTGGATCCGGTACGCTTCACTGTGCCGCGAGGTGCAGGGCGGGGGTGTGCTCAGGATCTCGGTCGCCGATCGGGTGACCGTGTACAAGGCCCTGATCGAGCGGTTCGACACCGGCGACCGATCGACCCAGGTCGCGCTCGCGTCGCTGGGGCCGATCTGGACCCAGGTGGCCGACGCATGGCAGGCGGCGAACTTCGAGCAACAGCAGGGGTGGATCCGCGCCGCCCCGCTGCCGCCGCCGATGACCGCCACCTCGCTCGCGTACGCGGAGGCGGTGTTCGACTCCGACGTGGTGCTGCACGTGGCCACGCTGCAGCAGCAGCTCGGACCGTTCCCCCAGGGGCAGGCTTCGCTGTTCGCTGGTGCGGCGGGCGCGAGCCCGTGACCGGAGACGAGGACGGGGAGCCCGATCGCTCGTCCTCGCCGCCCGCGGCGTCGCGAGACAGCCACCCGTTCGAGGCGCCGCTCGTCGACCGCGAGCCGTGGATGATCAGCTGGATCGCCGTCCTCGGCGCGTGGGCGCTGACCGGCGCTGCAGCCGGTACGGCGATCGGCCTCGGGCTACAGCTCGGCTCGGCGG
>JBEBJC010001298.1:0-2196 GCA_040080105.1 Myxococcota bacterium | reverse complement strand
CACCGGGCGCGAAGTTCATGATCAGGAACGTGATCAACGTGATGCCGACCAGGGTCGGCACCATCGCGAGCAGCCGCTTGCCCAGGTACAGCAGCATCTACTTGTACTTCACGTTCTCGGGCTTCACCCAGTACGCGTGGTTCCGCAGCCCGGTGGGGTACACCCGCACGTTCTCGAACCGGTTGTTCTGCAGCACCCCCACGAGGCTGTGCACCATCAGCGTCATCGGCTGCTCGGTCTGCCACATGTCGTTGAACTGGTGGAACAGCTCGATCCGCTTCTGGTGGTCGAACTCGCGCTCGTACTGCTCGATCAGCGCGTCCGACTCGGGCGTGTGCCACCCGGCCAGGTTCTCGCCCCGCGGGACATCCTCCGAGGAGGCAAAGTCCAACAGCCGGATCCACGGGTCCGGGAAGGAAGCGACCAGGCTCACCGCCTCGAATCTCCGCTCCTCGAGGTCCTCGACGAACGTCGCCCACTCGAGCGGGCGCTTCTGCATCCGGATGCCGACCTTCTTGCACGCGTCGCCGAACAGCTCGGCGAGCTGGTCGTAGAACCGGTTGCCGCTCGGCACCTTCAACTCGAACTCGAACCGCTTGCCGCCCTTGTCGAGCACGCCGTCGCCGTTCGTGTCGCTCCACCCGGCCTCGGCGAGGAGCGCCGTGGCGGTCTCGAGCGAGAACGGCAGCGGCTTCAGATCGGTCGAGTACTCGGGGTAGATCGGCTTGCCGTAGGTGACCGCGACCTTGCCGCGCCCCCGGTTGATCTCGCGCAGCACGAAGTCCCGGTCGACCAGGTGGGTCATCGCGCGCCGGACCCGCGCGTCGTCGAACGGCGGCTTGCGGGCGTTCCACGCGATGTAGTTGAACCCGAGCCCCATATGGTCGTACTCGTAGTAGTTCGAGGTCGACATCACGGTGGGGTCCTTCGACAGCTCGTCGTCGTAGTTGTCGAAGTCGATCACCGACACGTCGTACTCGCCCTTGCGGAACGCCTCGAACGCGGCGACCTCGTCGGCGATGTACACCCACTTCTCGTGATCGAAGTTGTAGTACTCGGGCATCACCTGGATGCCCCAGTAGAACGGGTTCTTGTCGAGCACGACCGGCTCGCCCTTCACGTAGGTCGTGGTCGGGTACATGTACGGGCCGGTGCCCGGGCCCGGGACCCGGATCTGGTTGAACACCTCTCCGAACCCGGGGGTGCCGGGCTTGGTCGACGGGTTCGCGATCTTCAGCTCCGCCGCGAGCCGAGGGATCTCCTCCTCGACCCACCCGGAGTTCAACACGTTGAGGTGGTAGCCCACGTAGTACAGGCCGGCCCAGTCGGGCTCACGGTAGTGCACCACCACGGTGTGGTCGTCGGGGGTCTCCATCGACTCGACCTTCTCGAAGTCGCCCCGCAGGTGCTCGGCCTCGACCGCCGGGTCGCGCATCGTGGCGAACGAGAACGCCACGTCCTTCGAGGTGAACGGCCGCCCGTCGGCGAACAGCACGCCCCGCCGCAGGTGGTAGGTGTAGGTGAGCTTGTCCTCCGACACCTCCCACGACACCGCGAGGGCCGGGTCGACCTGGCTCGGATCCTCCGGCCGGATCCGGATCATCCCCTCGAGGCACTCGCGCAACACGTTCCGCGCGTCGCCCTCGCTGGTGGTGTACAGGTTGAGCTTGCCCGGCGCGCTGGTGCGCCGGTACACGTAGGTGTCGCCCTGGGGGCGCGGCTTGTCGGCGAGGGTGAGCGGCGCGCCCGCCTCGGCCCCTTCGACGAACCGGATCTCGGCCTGGCGGCCTCCCCACCCGGCGGCGGTGATCCCGGTGCCCTCCCCGGGCTTGCCCGCCGGCGCCGCAGACGGGCGCGGTTCCGCCGTGCCCCCGCCGGTTCGGCCCGACAGGTTCTTCTCGAGGTCGATCATCCGCCCCTCGAGCCGGTCGATCTGCCAGATGTTGAACAACTGGATGCCGACGACGGCAACGAAGCCGCCGACCGGCACCCACGGAAGCCATCCCGGGGTGTCTTGCATGCGGCGCAGGATATCCGCCGAACCCGCGCGCGCCACCCCCGAAACGGCTCAGGGGAGCGACGGCGCCGATCTCCCGCGGATCGGCTCGACCCACCGCGGCGCAGGGCGGACGGAGCCCGGGCGTCGACCGCCGGCGAGCACTGTCCCGGGGCCGATCCGCAGCCGGTTGCCCCGCC
>JBEBJC010000233.1:0-10412 GCA_040080105.1 Myxococcota bacterium | reverse complement strand
GCACACCGGTGCGTTCGTTCACCACGATCTCGCGAATGGCGCCGACATCGGTGGAGATGACGGCCAAGCCGACCACCCCCGCTTCACAGAGCACCATCGGCAAGCAGTCGCCGAGCGTGGGCAGACAAAAGACGTGCGACGAGTGATACAGCGCTCGCAACTGCGGGCTGTTGGGCTTCATGTCGTCGTGCACGATCACCCCCGGCTCCGGGTCGACACGAGCGGTCGTGACCATGTGCACCTCGAACGGCGGCACCGATGCATCGAGGTGCAGGCGGCGGGCGGCCTCGAGCAGCGCCCGCGCTGCGTCCGGGTCGGCCTCCGCCAGGCAGCTCGCGAGCAGCAGCCCCTCGGGCGCGGTCGGATCGAGGGACACCGCGCGCTCGACCGCGCCGACCGAGGCGCACCCCCCGCGCACGAACTCGGACCGGGCCACGAACGCCGCCAGCTCGGCCCGCCGGGCGGCGTCCGGCAGCTCGAGCGCCCGGTGGGCCTCGGCGAGCGCGTCGTCTGCGCGGCCGGCGTCCGACAGCGCCCGGACCCGGTGGGCGGACAGCTCGGCCGCGAGCGCGGGCGCGTCGCCGGTGAGCGCGAGCGCGGCGTCGATCGCTTCCAGCCGCTGCCCGGGGCTCCCCCCCGCGGCGGCGAGCGCGAGCGCGCGCTGCACCCGCCCCTCGAGCCCGGCCGGCTGACAGGTCAGCCGCTCGCCGCCCCGCACCGCGACCTCGGGCAGGCCCACGCAGGTCACGTTCACCGTCCCTCGCTCGACCACGACCTCGGTGGCCTCCAGCTCGCGCTCGACCGAGAACACCGTGCCGACCACCCGCACCACCGCCTCGGGCGTGGCCACGGTCAGGTCGACCCCTCGGTGGGGGGTGACCGACACCGACACCTTGCCCGACTGCCAGTCGATCACCGGCGCCCGCCGGGTGCCGCCGACCCGCCCCTCCCCCGCGAGCGACAGCGACACGTCGTCGAGCGGCAGCGCGAGCGGCTCCGACGGCGGGCCGCCCTGCAGCCATCCGACCACGGCGACCACGGCCACCGCGGCCACCGCGGCGAGCCCGACGGCGGCTACCCACCGCCGGACGCGCACGGGCTCCGCCGGAGGCTCACCCGCGGTCACCCGAGCGAGCAGCTCTCGCTCCGACCCTGGGTCGAGCCGGGTGGCGCGCAGGTAAACCTCGCGGGCGCGCTGCAGATCGTCGTCGCGGGCCATCAGCCTTCCTCCCGCTCGAACCGCGCCTGGAACTTGCCCCGCGCGTAGTACAGCCGGCTCTTCACCGTGCCGGCGGGGACCCCGAGGATCGCGCCCGCCTCGTCGATCGAGCGATCCTCGAAGTAGCACAGGATCAACACCTCGCGGTGCTCGTCCGACAGCCCGGCCAGGGCGCGTTCGACCCGGGCCGCGAGCTCGCGCTCGTCGAGGGCGGCGTCGGTGCGGTCGGGGGACGCCCACCGCTCGAGCGCCACCCCCGGCAGCCACCGCTGCCACCACACCCTCCGCCGGTGGTTCGACACCACCCGCCGACACGCGCCGAACAGCCAGCCCGGGAGCGCGTCGGGGTCGAGGATCGTGTGCTGGCGCTGAACGAACACCATCAACACGTCGTGTGCGGCCTCCTCTGCGTCGATCCGGCCACACCCGAGCCGCGCGCACCAGCTGTACACGGTCGGCAGCCAGTGCGCGAGGAGCCGCTCGCGCTCGGCCTCGTCGGGGAGCGCGCGCAGGTTCGGGCGGCGGGGGCGCGTGATGGAGTCCACGGACCATGGTGTCCCGACCCCGGCCGGTGGTTCGAACGATCTTCGGACCTCGGCGCGATAGGTGGGCCCGATGCGGCGGTGGCTGGTGATCGTCGGTGGGGTGGCGCTGCTCGGGGCCGGGGCCGCGGTCGGGTTGCGGGCCGGCTGGCGCGCGAGCCACCGGCGCGATCCGCTGACCACGTTCGAGCACGCGCTGCCGCCGGGGGGCCCCGCGCCCGCCGGCGCGCCGAACCTGGTGTTGGTGATCGGGTGCACCGTGCGCCAGGACCAGACCACCCCGTACGGCGGGCCGGACACCACCCCTCACCTCGCGGCGATCGGGGCCGCCGGCGCGCGCCTCGCCGACCCGTTCACCGCAGCACCTTGGACCCGCGCCGCGTCGACCGCGATCCTCACCGGGCGCCACCCGATCGAGGTCGGGATGGCCGAACCGTCGCCGGCGCGCGACGAGCGGGTGCTCCCAGACAGCGTGGTCACCCTCGCCGAGCACCTGCACGCCAACGGGTACCACACGGTCGGCCTCACCACGAACCCGAACCTGAGCGCGGTGTACGGGTTCGACCAGGGCTTCGATCGGTACCGCCAGCCGGCCGAGCTGTGGCGCGACAACGGCGCGAAGGTGCCGGGCCGGCGCGCGGTGTCCGACGCGCTCGCGCTGGTCGACGCGGGGGGACCGGGTCCGCTGTACCTGCAGATCGTGCTGATCGACGCCCACTCCCCGTTCGCGGTGACCGACGAGGAGGCGGCCCGGTTCGCCGAGACCGGCCTGCCCGACGAGGTCGCGCGGTACCGCGCCGCGCTGCGCCAGCTCGACGACGCGGTGGCGACGCTCGACCAGGGGCTGCAGGCCCGCGGGTTCACCCCCGACAACACGGTGTTCGCGTTCACCAACGACCACGGCGACGGGCTCGCGTGGCCGGCGCACCACGGGTGGTCCCACGGCCGGTACCTCGCCCCGAGCTCGGTCGGCGGGGTGGTGGTGGCGCGCGGGCCCGGGATCGCGCCCGGGGGCGTGGTCGACGGGGTCTGGTCCCAGGTGGACCTCGCCCCCACCTTGTCCGCGCTGCTCGGGCTGCCGCCGTTCCCGGCCCCGGGGTTCGACCTGTCGCCGGCGCTGCGCGGGGGCGAGCCGGCCGCGGTGCGCGACCGCGCGTACGTCGACACCTGGTTCAAGGAGGTGAGCCGCGCGGCGGTGTACACCACCGACGCCGCGTGCCAGCTCGACTTCGCCCCGGGCGCCACCGGGCGGGGGGCGCCGTTCACCGACGGGTGCTTCGACCGGCGCGCCGACCCGCTGCACGAGCACCCGACCGCCAACCCCGCGCTGGAGGCGGAGCTGCGCGGGTGGCGGGACGCCCGGGTGGCGGAGGCGCGCGCGTTCGGCCCGGTGGACCGCGCCGAGCCCGACGCGTCGACCCGGGCCCAGCTGGAGGCGCTCGGCTACGCGGAGTGACCTACCGGGTCGAGGCCGAGCCGCGCCACACCGCGGTGCCGCCGAGCCCGTCGTCGACGACCACGTACAGCTGCGCCGGACCGGCCTCGATCGGCGCGTACCAGTCCAGCGCGACCGCGCCGTCCTCCGCCACGTCCACGCTCACCGCCCCGAACGCCCCGGCGGTGGTCAGGCCGGAAGCGGTCTCGGCTCCGGGCACGACCCACGCCAGCGGCACCACCGCCTCGGGCGCGACCGGGTCGAGCTCCGGCGGCGGGGCGTCGCCGATCACCGGGTTCTGGTGTCGCTCCTCGGGCGGCAGCTCGGTGATCCGGGTCATCCGGCTGCCGGCGGCCACCCCTTCGAGCGGGAGCTCCTGCAGCCACCCGTACGGGTCGCGCAGCTGCGCCTCGGACGGATCCCGGCACGACCCGTCGACGCAGGCCACCACGAACACCGGCGCCGGCAGCACCGCGAGCAGCTCGACCGACGCGGTGTCGCCGACCAGCTCCGGCGTGGCGACCAGGCACGGGTCGACGCCCTCGGGCGGCTCGATCCCCTCGGGCAAGCAGCTCGCCACCACCACGTCCACGTCCCGGCCCTGTGGATCGACCAGCACCACGTCGAGCTGGTAGGTCTCGCCCGCGGCCACCTCCGGCGGCTCGGCCACCGCCGCCACCAGCCGCAGGTCCGAGATCGTCGTCAGGTCGACCGGACCCGCGGAGCACCCCGCCGCGATCGCACACACCCAGCCCACGATCCGCATCACCACTCCCCGCGAACGCCGAACGCCGGCACCACCGGCAACCCGGTGATCGGCGCTTCGGCGCTGAAGTCGTCGGTCCAGCTCATCACCTCGATGTTCTGGCGGTTGGTCACGTTCTGCGCGTCTACGTACAACGTCAGCGTCCAGTTGCGGTACACGATGTCCTTGTCGACCCGCACGTCGATCGAGCCGAACCCCGGGAGCCGCTCACCGTCGACCTCAGCGTCGTACACCGGCACCCACGCGCGGTTGTCGAGGTCGAAGAACCGGTTCACCACCGGGGTGTACGGGTTGCCCGACGACACCCGGAACCGCGCGCCGATCCGCCACCGCCGCGGCAGCTCCTGCGACGCGAGCGCGGTCAGCACCACCGGCTGATCGTAGTCGAACAGCTCCGCCACGTCGCCGGGCCGGTCGGTGCGGGTCGACCGGGCGAACGTCGCGGACAGCCAGGCGGCGGTGCGCTCGGTGCCGTACCGGATCATCCCCTCGACCCCGTAGATCCGCCCGGTCCCGTCGTTCGCGTACGGATCGGTGTCGAGCGGGCCGATCGGGGGCGGACCGCTGAAGAACCGGAACGCGTCCTCGCGCCCCGACACGAGGTCGGTGAGCCAGTTGTCGAACGCGGTGACCTCGAGGGTGGCGCGCGAGCCGAGCTTCTGCTCGAGGCCGGCCGAGGTCTGCCACGCGCGTTGGGGGCGCAGGGTGGGCTCGTCGATCACCTGGCGCACGGTGGGGAGCTGGCTGTACCCGCCGGCGCTCGCCTCGATCGTGGTCGAGGGCCCGAGGCGGAGCGAGGTGCCGAGGCGCGGATCGAGCGCGGTGGCCGACCACGGGCCGACCCACGCGCCGTCCGCCCGCAGCCCGGGGACGACCGACAACGGCCCCAGGCGGACCGACGGCTCGATGTAGGCCGCCGGCAGCAGCCGCGCGACGTTCGCCCCCTCGGGATCGCCGAACCCGGGGATCGCGTACGAGTACCGCCACGAGCCGCCGAGCACGTCGAGCCCCATCCGCCAGCCCACGCCCACGCCGCGCTCCGGCGCCGCCTTCGACACCTCCTCGCGCGCCGCGACGGTGAACGGCCGCTCGTACGCCTCGCCGGTGCCGGCGAACGCGAACGTCTGGTCCTCCGGCCCGAGGATCATCGACACCTCGTTCCGCCACGACTCCCCGAGCGGCTCCTCCGACAGCAGGCGCAGCTTGGTGAAGCTCGAGCCGAGCCCGATCGTGACCGCGTCGTCCTCGCCCACCACCCGGAACGCGTCGTCGGACACCAGGAACATCGCGTCGAACGTGCCGCCGGACCGGGTCTCGCCGTTCACCCGCGCCTGGAAGTCGTAGTACCGCGGGGCGCGGATCTGCGACGCACCCGAGCTGTTGAGGATCGGGTTCAACACCGCGTCGACGTACGACCGGCGCCCGGACACGCTCACCGCCGACCGACCGAACCGTTGCTCGGTGAACACGGTGGTCTGGAACAGGTCGACCGACACGTACCCGCGGGACCGCTCGGGCAGGTCGGCGTGGGTGCGCAGGTCGACCACCCCGCCGAGCGTGCGGCCGTACCGGGCGCCGTAGTTGCCCGACAGCAGGGCGATCTCGTCCACCGCGTCGGCCGACAGGACGGTCGAGAACCCGGCGAAGTGGAACACGTTCGGGATCGGCGCGCCGTCGAGGTAGTACGCGCTGTCCTCCGGGGCCGTGCCGCGGATCACCAGCTGGCCGATCCCGAGCGGCGGGCGGGCGACGCCGGGCAGGTTCTGCACCACCCGCACCACGTCGCCGGCGGTGCCCGGCAGGTACCGCAGCTCCTCACTCGACAACACCCGCTCGGTGAGCTCGGGCGCGACCCGGCGCCCGACCACGGTGACCTCCTCGGTCACCCCGTCGGACGAGGTCTCCCACGGCCGATCTTCGACCGGGTACAGCACCACGCCGGCCACCTTCCCGGCGGTCACCTCGACCGGGGTCGACTCGTCGCGGTACCCCCGGGCGGACACGGTCACCCCCCAGCCGCCGTCGGCGAGGCCAGCGAACCGGAACCGCCCCTCCTCGTCGGTGACCGCGATCTGGCGCTCGTCGCCGCGCGACACCACCACGTCGACCCCGGACAGGCGCTCGCGGGTGCCGGCGGCGCGCACGGTGCCCTCGAGCGACAACGGCGGGGCCTGGGTGGGCTCGAACACCACCGCGTACTGCAGCGTCGCCGGCACGGGCTCGCCCGCGTCGGTGGTGGCGGGCGACCACACGTACGACCGGACCGCGCCCAGCGCCGCCCGGTCGAACGCCTCGCCGCCCGACTCGACCACCCGCGCGTCGCGCACGACCCCGGCCGCGTCGAGGTCGAGCTCGAGCACCACCCGCGCGGTCTCGCCGCGCTCCAGCGCCTCGGGCGGGTACGGGGCCGGCACGGACGACAGCACCGCCGGCAACCCGGCCCACCCCACGCTCGCGATCAACGGCAGCCACATCATTTGTTTCGTGTACTGATTGTTATAGGGAACTGCAAGGGGGTTCGGTGGGTCGGCCACCTGGACGGAGAAACGCAGCGTTCGAACAGCGTCGGAAGGCGATCGCCCTGTCCGCGATGCGCGCGTTGACCCGCCCCGGAGGATCGAGCGCCAGCCTGCGCGAGATGGCCGGTGAGGCCGGCGTCGGGCTCCCCACGATCGTGCACTACTTCGGGTCTCGCGACGGTCTCGTGCGGGCGGCGCTGGCGGAGGTCCGCGCCCAGGGGGAGCCGTGGCTGCGGGTCACGCGCGAGGTCGGCCTCGACGGGGGGCTCGGGCCGTCGTGCCGGTTCGTGCTCGGTCAGGTCGCGCTCGGGTGGGGGTTCGGCCTCGGCCTGACGTTCTCGCAGTCGCTGGCGGCGGGGTTCGACTCCCCCGATCTCGGCCCCGCCACGGTGAACGAGGTGCTCGAGCCCACGTTGGCCGCGCTCGAGCACCGGCTCGGGGTGCACCAGGCGCGGGACGAGCTCGCCGCCGACGCGGACCTGCGCCACGCGGCGCTGGTGCTGCTGTGCCCGCCGCTGGTGGGGCTGTTGCACCAGCAGTCCCTCGGCGGCGCGGGGTGCCGCCCGTTGGACCTCGACCGGTTCCTCGACGACCACGTGGCGCGGTTCGTACGCGGGTGGTCGTGAACTACGGGCCCGCGGTGTACCGGATCACCACCGTCGCGCCGGCGGAGGGGATGTACTCGACGAACGTGATCGCGTTGGCGACCGGGTCGTAGGTGTAGTCGGCGCCCTCGACGAACGCGAGCGTGGCTCCGCCGTCGAGCACCTCGACCTCGAGCCCGCTCCCGAACGGCTGCGACAGCGCGAACGTGCGCTCGAGCCCGACCCAGTCCAGCCCGAGCTCGGACAGCGCCTCGGTGTCGGAGGCCTCGGCCACCACCCCGCCGATCGCGGCGGCGGTGAGCGCACACGCGTCGGACACCGGCGGCCCGACCGTCAGGCAAGCGTACGAACGGTCGTCGGGGTGGAGTCCGTCGAGCCAGCTCACGAACCCCGCCTCGTCGATCAGCGTCGGGTCGGTCTCGTCCGTGCCGTCGCCCACCAGCACCAGGTGCAGCGGAGCGCCGCGAGTGAACCCGAGGTTCGAACCGGATCCTTCGAGATCGATCGCGGTGTACGCGGCGCCCCTGCCCTGGGCCACCGCCGCTGGGTCCGACGCGCCGGCGAGCAGCTGGCCGAACACCCCGATCGGGTTCGGGGTCTCGGCCTCGACCCACCGCAGCCCCGCGGCCTCGACCAGGTGGCCGGCGGTTGTGGGGTCGGACAGGTCGGCCGGCACCACGCCCAGGTGGTAGTCGATCCCCGTCCCGACAAGGAAGTCGAACGGGATCGACCCGAGCTCGGCGAGCCCGGTGGTGTCGACCGCGCCGTCGACGACCCACAACACGTCGAGTGAGTCGACCACGTCTTGCACGATCTGGTCCTGCACCAGACCGCTCCCGGTCGGGGGCACGGTCGTCACGCCCGAGTCGTCGGTCGTGTCTTCACCGGTGTCCTTGGGGGTGGTCGCGAACGTACAACCCGCCGCGGCCAGCGCGAACCACCGGATCATCGGGCCTCCTAGAACAGCGACAGCGAGAAGCTCCACCCGGACACGTCGTACCCGGCGAGCGTGCCCTCCGCGGTCAGCTCGACCGACCACCCGTCGATCGTGAGGGTGAGCTCGTAGTCGAGCTCGGCCGACCCGTTGGCCTCCCCGCTGACCTCGACCCACCCGTCGACCGTGGCGTGCAGCGTCCACGCGAAGTCGGCGGTGCCGAACTCCTCGGCCCAGAACGCGAGGGTCAGCTCGCCGTCGATCGTGGGGCCGTCGAGCTGCGACACCTCGTCGTAGGTCACGGTCAGCACGTAGTCGCCGTCGGCCGACACCGAGCCGTCGAGGGTCGCGGTGCCGGTCCAGCCGGTGCCTCCGGTCGCGACCCCGGAGAAGTCCGCGCCGGCGCCGGACAGGTCGACCTTCAAGCTCCCGGCGCCCTGCTCCACCGCGTCGCGGGTCAACAGGACCACGTCGTTGGTGACCACGTTGACCACTTCGAACGTGTCTTGGGCCTCGTGCTCCGACAGTCCGGCGGCGCTGCAGCCGACCAGGACGGTGAGGACGAGGGGAGTGGCGCGTGTCAAGTGGCCTCCGCGATCCCATTGCGCCCGGCCGGGCGGCCGACCCGCAACATCAATCGTCGAGGTCGTCTTGTTCGGCCGCTTCCCCCGGATCCGGCAGCGGCTCGACCCCGGGCGGCGGCGCAGGCACCCGGACCCCCCACGCGTCGCGGGTGTCGACCGCGAACAGCCACGTCGGCCGGGTGGCGCGCCACAACCGGGTCACGTCGAACCCCTCGGGGCCGGGGTTCTCCGGCATCCCGGGCACGGTCGCCATCGTCATCCCCTGGCTCAGGTGCAGGCGGAGGGGCTCGCGGTCCACCCGCACCCGGCTGCCCTCGTACGCCCCGTTGAACGTGGTGTGCGCCAGCAGGTGGCACTCGACGCGCTTTTCGTACCCGAACTGGTCGGCCCACTTCCGCACCAGGTGGCCGGCGTTCGCCCGCAGCGGCACCGCCAGGTAGATCATCGACCCCTCACCCACCGGCTCGAGCAGCTGCCGCACCCGCAGCGCGATCGGCGTGCCCTCGATCGCGTTCTGGTGGGGCTGACGGTGCAGCCCGCGCACCAACGGCCCGTTCCACAGCGCCGCGGCGCCGAGCAGCGCGAGCGCGAGCACCGCGGGCGCCACCCGCCACGGGCGCGGCGCGCGCAGCTCGGCCGCCACTGCCCGGAGCTCGAGCGCGAGCAACATCGACAGCGGCACCAGCACCCCGTGGGCCTGGCGCCAGAACCAGGTCTGCGACAACACCACGATCGCGAGCGCCCCGACGATCCACGCCGACAGCGCCCACCGCAGCTGGGTCTCCGGCCCGCGGCGGATCGCCGGGCGGACGAGCCCGATCCAGGCGATCCACACCGCCGCCGCGATCCCGAACCCGGTCTCGAGCGCGCCGTGGAACAGCGCCGGCGCGCCGACCACCGAGATCGGATCGACGGTGTGCGACCAGGCGGCGGCGAGGATGTCGTCGGGCTTCCACACCTTGAGCTCGATCCACACCGGCACGCCCTTGCGCACGAACGCGAAAAACCGCCGGTTGTAGCCCCCGAGCGTGCCGAGCACCCACCACCGCAGCGCGATCGCGACCGCGACGCCGACCAGCGCCGGGGCAGACCCGGCCACCACCCGCCGCAGGTCGGCGGCGGTGCGCGACACGAACCACGGCACCAGCGGCACGAGCACGTACGCGACCTCGTTCGACAACACCGCCAGGGTCAGCGCCAGCGCGCCGAGCCCGGCGCGGACCCACGACCGGCCGGCGTCGACCAGCAGCACGACCGCGCCGAGGCCGAACGTGGCCGCGAGCGTGTACGACCGGCGCGCGGCGAACGGCACGATCTCCTCGGTGGTCGGGTGGGCGAACACCAGCAGCACCGGCACCAGGGCCAGCGCCGAGCGGTCGCCCGACAGCTTCCGGTGCGCGGCGAACAGCGCCGCCCCCGACGCGAGGAACGCGAGCAGATCGGTCGACCGGAACACGAACGGGGAGGCGCCGCCGAGCACGTCGTTCAGGGTGAACGACAGCGCGGTGACCGGCCGGTACCCCACGAAGTGCTTCGACCCGAACACCCACTGCGCCCAGCCCGGGTTCGCCGGATCGCCGCGCCCGACCCACTTCACCGCGTCGGACCCCCACGGCAGCCACCCCAACACGTCGTGGTACGGCCACAGCCCGGCGACGAGCAGCACGGCGAGCAGGGCGGCGGCGGCCACCCGCGGCGGGAGGGGTCGGAGCATCGTGGCCCGGACTAACCGCCGGGGGTGACCGATACGACCACCGCCGCCGCCTCGGGCCCGAACACCACCACCCGGTCGAGCCCGCCGAGCGGCA
>JBEBJC010000232.1:0-10412 GCA_040080105.1 Myxococcota bacterium | reverse complement strand
GTCCCGTCCGGCCTGTGGGCGGGGATCGGTCCGGAGCGGGCGCGGGCCCGCGGGCTCGCGCCGGAGGAGCTCCCGGCGTTCTACCGTCAACGCAACCTGCTCCGGACCGAGGTCACGGGCTCCCACGTCGGGCACGCGGTGTTCCGCGCGGCTGTCGGCTCGGTTCCGCCCGGCGCGGGCTCTTGGCAGGCGTGTGCGGTCGACCGCGCCGGGAACGCGGCGTGCTCGGCCGCGGTGGCGTTCGAGATCCCCGAGCCGCCGCCGCCGCCCGACAGCGGCGTCGACCCCGGCGGAGACACCGGCGCGGCGCCCCCGACGCCCGACCCGGGCGAGAAGCCCCCGACCGAGGAGTCTGGCTGCGGCTGCGCCGGCGGGCCGTCCGGAGCCCCGTCCCTGGGGGTGATCGCGCTCGCCTTCGCCCTCGTGGTGCGGCGCCGATGATCTGGCTGTGGGCGGCGGCGGTGGCGGGACCCCTCGAGCGCGGGCAGTTCGAGGTGGTGGTGTCCACGATGAACAAGGTGCTCGAGAAGCACCCGGGAGCGCCCGGCCCGCTGGCGCGGGTCGGCATGGCGCAGAGCCGGGCCGGTCGGTACCGCGAAGCGCTCGCGACGTTCGAGCCGGTGACCGGCACCGCGTTCTACGAGGCGCGCGCGCTCGAGGACCACGCCAACGCGCTGCGGGGGCTGGGGAGGTGCGCCGAGGCGGCCGAGCTGCGCACCAGCGCCGCGTTCGTGGCCGACGAGGAGCGCCAACTCGCCCTGTGGGTCGGAGTGATCGACGACTGGCTCGAGTGCGGCGACCTCACCCGCGCCGAGGACGCGGTGGAGTGGGCGCTGGTGTTCGACCCGAGCGCGCCGGCGGTGCACGCGGCGTGGGCCGACGTTCTGCGGCTCGGTGGTGACGCCGCCGGCGCCGAGTACGCCGCCGCGGTCGCGAACCGGTCGGCGCCCACCGACCCCCGGGTGTTGCTGGGGTACGGCCGGTGGTGCGCGTCGGTCGGCGATTGGCGGTGTGTGGGCGAGCGGATCGACCTGCTCGAGGTGCAGCGCCCCCGCGACCCGAACCTGCTCGGGCTACACCTGCAGATGCTCGTCGGGACCTATCGGTGGCTCGAGGCCGACGCCACCTGCGCGAAGCCCGAGTGGGCCGAACACCAGAGCGTCACCTTGCGCGCCGCGTGCGCGCGGGCCCGGCACCCGGAGGGCCAGCGGGGTCCGCCGCTCAAGGGTCCGCCCGGGGCGCGTCGGGCCGGGCGACCCCTCCCTCTTCGTGCGCCCCCCGGGCGCTGAGCGCGCGAACCACCCACTCACCGGCCTCGTCCACCGCCTGCTCGAGCGCGAACCGGTCCGACCCGGCGGCGCGCTCGAACGAGGCCTGCAACCCGACGCCGATCACCAACGACACCAGCAGCCCGGCCACGGTGTCGGCGTCCACGTGGGGGTCGAACGCGCCCCGCGCCTGGCCGGACCGCACGAGCTCGGCCGTCGCCTCGCGGTACCGCCCGTACAGCGCGGCGTTGAGGCGGGCGAGGTCGAGGTCGCTCCCGAGCCGACCCCAGTACGCCACCAGCACCGCGCCGGCATCGGTCGCGCCGAGCCACCCGCGCACCATCTCGCGCACCACCGCGCGCACCCGATCGGTCGGCGTGGCCTCCGCGCGCACCGCCGCGAGGACCGTCCGGTCGATCGCGGCGACCGCGTCGTCGAACACCGCGCGCACGACCTCGTCCTTGTCGCGGAAGTGCCAGGTGATCACCCCGCGGGTGAACCCCAGGACCTGCTCGAGCGCGGCGAACGTGAGCGCGTCGAGGCCTCGCTCGGCCACCAGCCCGCGCGCCGCCTCCACGATCTGACCGCGCCGCAGCTCGCGCACCCCCGACGCGCGGGTCACGCGGCCTCCGCCGAGGCCAGGGTGACGGTCCCACCGCCGGCGAGGACGTCGCGCACCCGACACCCGAGCACCCGGGCGGCGGTCTGTACGCCCGACAGCGTCGCGGTGGCCACGCCGTGCCCGAGCGACGAGGCGCCGCACATCCACAGCCCCGGCACCGGGGTGGCCGGCCCCCACCCGAGCGGGCCGAGCTGGCCCAGGTGCTTCTCGGTGCCGTACATCGCACCGTCGGTCGCCGCCACGTAGCGCTGGTTGGTCAGCGGGCTGCCGATCGCCTCGAACCGCAGCGCGCCGCGCAGACCGGGCGCGTCGGCCTCGAGCAGGTCGAGCACCTGGTCGGCCAGCGCTCGCTTCAGCGCGTGGTACTCCGGCGGTCGCTCGTCGTGGGGGGAGTCGGCGAACCGCGCGAACGCCGCGTGTGACACCAGCGCGAACGCCTCGAACGTCGCCACCCCGTCGGTCCGCTCGCGCGGGTCTTTGGCGGTGGTGCAGGTGAGGAACGCGCCCGGGATCGGCCCTCGGCCGAGCGGATCGGGGTCGCGCGCGTGGGCGTACATCTGCTCGAGGTCGGCCGACCGCAAGATCCACCGGTTCCCGCTGGTGATCCCGAGCGAGCGGGGATCGACGTCGGCGGCCAGGAACAGCGACAGCGTGGACGCCGAGTACCGGGTCGCGCGCAGGCGGAGGCGCCACCGCAGCGGGACGTGGTCCCCCAGCAACCCCGCGGTCACGTGGGGGTCGGCATTCGAGATCACCGTGGCCGCGCGGATCGCGGTGCCGTCTTCGAGCTGTACGCCGCGGACCTCGCCCCGCTCGAGCACGATCGAGGCCACCCGGGCGCCGGTGCGGATCTGGCCCCCGTGGGCGCGCAGGACCTTGATCATCGCCTTCGGCAGCGCCCGCCCACCGCCCTGGGGGTACCACGCCCCGTCGAGGTAGTGGCCCATCACCGCCGCGTGGAGCCCCGCCGGCACCCGCGACGGCGGGAGCCCGTGGTCCCCCGCCTGGATCCCCAACACGGCCCGCGCGGTGGGGTCGCGCACGTCGCGCAGCAGGTGCGCGAGCGACCGGGCGCCGAACCGGGCGAGGGTCGGGGCGCGCGCCGGGAGCGCCAGCGCCGACCAGCCGGTCACGTCCTGCGCCCGCACCAGCTCGGCCGCCATCGCCGCGATCCGGTCGAGGAACGTCCGGATCGCGTCCGCGTCCGAAGGGAAGGCGGCGCAGGCGCGCTCGGTCAGCGCCTCCCGCCCGCGGGGCAGCGCGAACCGGAACGCGCCGATGTGCACCTGGTCGTACCCGTCGGGGTCGAGCTCGCGGAACGACAGGTCGACCCCCAAGCCCTCGAACAGTTGCCGCAGCGCGCCCCCGGGCCCGAGCTGCCCGAGGTAGTGCACCCCGGGCGAGAACCGGTACCCGTCGAGATCGAACGAGTGGCACCAACCGCCCGGCAGGGTGTGTTGCTCGAGCACCCACACCCGCCGGCCCGCGCGGGCGAGCGCCACCGCGGCCGCCAGCCCCCCCGCGCCCGAACCGATCACCACCACATCGGCGTCCATCCGACCCCCAACCGGAACATAACACACGTTATGGAAACACAACGTCCGTGATGGAGTACCCGCGGGCGCGCACCTGTGGTAGATCGGGCACATCCCCATGGAACCCGACGCCCTGCGCGCTGCGGCGGAGATGTGTCGGCTGGCCGACGCTCCGGATTTGTTGTCGTGGCTCGGGCTCACCCCGAGGTCCACCGCCGACGAGGCCCGCGCGGCGCTCGATCGTCAGCGGAAGCGCCTGCAGTCGATGCAGGCGAACCCGAAGTTCCGTGGCGTCGCGACCTTCCTGATCAAGAACTACCGCAAGCTCGACGACGTGGTCGGCGACCTGCCCGGCTACCTCGAGGGGCTCGCCGAGGAGCGGTCGAGCTCTCAGCTGCCCCTGCTCGAGCTCGCGATCGACGGCGTGCTCGCCGACGGCGTGCTGACGCCGGAGGAGGCCGCTTTCGTCCGAGATCAGGCGCTGAAGCTCGGGATCGCGGAGGACACGTTCCTGCGGGTGCTGCGCGAGCGGTGCCAGGTGCTCGGGGTGGCGATCCCGGAGCCGCAGGGCGTCCCCACCATCCCACCCCACCTGCCCCTCGGCGGCTCGACCGGCTCGTTCCGCGTGCCGATGCGCACGCTGCACATGGCGCACCGCACGGCCGGGGCGGGGTGGTGGGACGACGAGTTCAGCCGGCTGCTGGCGCGCCAGGTGCCGCTCGAGGCCCGCCGCCTGGTGGACTTCGCGTGTGGGCTCGGGTGGACCGCGCTGTCGTTGTTGCCGGTGCGGGCGGAGCTCGAGTACCTGGGGATCGACTCGAGCGACATGCACGTGGAGGTCGCGCGGCGCAACCTCACCCAGTCGGGGCTGGCCGACCGCGCGATGGTCCAGAAGGCCGACGCGGCCCACCTCCCGCTGCCCGACGCGACGGTCGACGTGGTGACCTGCGTGATGAGCCTGCAGCAGTTCCCCGACACCCGTCCGGTGTTCCGGCAGGCGGCGCGGGTGCTGCGGCCGGGCGGGCGGCTGGTCGTGGTCGAGCCCGACGTGTTGTCGCAGCAGTTCTGGTTCGATGGGTCGCTGCCGGTGTTCAACGAGGCGTTCCGGGCCCTCGCGAACCGCGCCGACAGCGCGATGCTCGACGCCTCCCCGATCGACGACCCGCTCGGCCGCCCGGGGATCGCCCTCGGCCCGGTGCTCCCGGCGCGGATGCGGGCGGTGGACCTCGATCCGGCGCACCTGCACGTGCACCTGGTGCAGGTGTCGCAGAGCTGCACGTTCGCCGCGTTCTCGCGCCGGCTGCGCAAGCGGATCGAGGTGATGCAACAGGCGGCGGGACTCCGGCCCGAGGATCCGGTGCTGCGCGACGTGCTCGAGGTGCTGGGGCGGTTGGAGAAGGAGCGGGCCGAGCCGGTCGTGGGCACCGGCATGCACACCCTGCCGTTGTTCCTGGCGGTCGGCTTCCGCGACTGACCCGGGCTAAGGGGGTCCGATGTGGATGTTCGCGTGCACCGGGCCGCCCTCCGACCCTCCCGCCCCGTCGCCGGACTGGGCCGACGTGGCGCCGCTGGTGGAGCGCTCGTGCGCCGGGTGCCACTTCGACGGGGCGGTTGCCGGGCTACCGCTCACCCGGTGGGAGGAGGTGCACGCGGCGCGCGGGGCAGTGCAGTACGCGGTCGAGCAGCGGGTGATGCCCCCGTGGCCGGCGGGTCCCTCGGACTTCCCGTTCGCGAACGAGGCCCGGCTCACCGACGACGAGGTCGCGCTGCTGGTGAGGTGGATCGACGCGGGCGCGCCCCTCGGCGACGGCCCCGACGAGCTCCTGGTGGGGCCCCCGGTGGGCGCGCTGCCGCAGGTCGACGTGACGCTGAACAACCCGGCCGCGTACCACCCCGACGCCTCGCGGGTCGACGACTACCGGTGCTTCGAGCTGCGCCCGTCGGGGCCGACCGAAGCGTACCTGCGCGGGTTCGAGGTCCTGGTCGACAACCCCCTGGTGGTGCACCACGTGAAGCTGCTCGCGGTGTACCCGCTCGACGGCGGGGCCACCCTCGACGCGCAGGCCGCGCTCGACCCGCTCCCCGGCTTCGCGTGCAACGACACGGACGAGCCGGCGTACGGCGGTCCGGGGCTGCTGATCGGGGGGTGGCTGCCCGGCTCCGGCGCGACCGTGTTCCCCGACGGGTCCGGGGTGCCGCTCGCGCCCGGCGCCCGGTTCGTCCTGGTCGTGCACTACCACCCGCCGGGGTTCGAGGCGGGCCTCGACCAGACCGAGGTCGCGCTGTGGACCGCGCCGGCGGTGGACCGGTACGTCGACCCGGTGCGCCTGACCGACCTCGACTGGCGGCTGCCGCCCGACGCCGGCGGGATGTCGATCGCCGCCGGCGATCCGTCCGATGTGTACACCTACACCACCCGGGTGGCCGATCTGCCGGTCGGCTCGTTCGACCTCACCGAAGGGGTGGAGCTCACCTCGGCCCAGTTCCACATGCACCTGCTCGGCACCTCCGGCCGGATCGACGTGACCGTCGGGGGCGAGCCCCACGTGCTGCTCGACCTGCCGCGGTGGGACTTCGACTGGCAGCTCGACTACGTGCTGCAGGACCCGATCCGCCTCGGTCCGGACGACACGATCACCCTGACCTGCACGTACGACAACTCGAGCGGCGCGACCGACGTGGGGTGGGGCGAGGGCACGGCCGACGAGATGTGCTCGGCGATCGTGAACGTGTTGCCCCCGGCGTCGGCCGAGTGATCCGGGTCACCCACGCGTGGCTGCCGGGCGGCCTCGCGTCGGACGTGGTGGTCGAGCCGGACGGCCGGGTCCGCCCGGGCACCGCCGCCGATCCGCCGGCTGAGCGCGGGCTGCTCGTCCCGGGGCTGGTCAACGCCCACCTGCACCTCGAGCTGTCGTGGGCCGCCGGGCGGGTGCCGGGCGGCGAAGGCCTGCCCGCGTGGGTCGACCGGCTCACTTCGCTGCCGTGGCCCGAGGTCCCGCTCGATCCAGGGCCGCTGGTCGCCGCGGGCACCGCCGCGGTGTCGGACGTAGCGGGGCGGGTAGACGCCGGGCCCGCGCTCGCGGCGGCCGGGCTCGCCGGGGTGGCGCAGCGCGAGCGGCTCGGGTTCGGGCGGTCGGACTGGCCGGGGCGGGCCGCGGCCGCGCGGGAGCCCGACCAGCGGTACGGCGCGATCGTGTCCCGCCCGTCGCCGCACGGGGTGTACAGCACCGCGCCGGAGCTGATCCGCGCCGCGTGTCGGGCCGGCGGCGCGCCCGCGTCGATCCACCTGGCGGAGGACCCCGCGGAGGACGCGCTGGTGCGGGACGGGACCGGGGCGTTCGCCGCGTTCCTCGACCGCCGGGGGATCGACTGGCGGTGGTGGGACCCGCCGGGGGGCTCCCCCGCGGCGTACCTCGACGCGCTCGGCGTGCTCGGGCCGGGGCTGCTGTGTGTCCACGGGGTGCACCTGTCCCCCGCCGACCGGGCGCTGCTCGCCGCCCGCAGGTCCCCGCTCGCGTGTTGCCCGCGGTCGAACCTGCACATCGGGGGCGCGCTGCCGGACGTCCCGGCGCTGCTCGCCGACGGGGTCGCGGTGTGCCTGGGCACCGACAGCCAGGCGAGCGCGCCCGATCTCGACGTGCTCGGCGAGCTGCCGGTGCTCGCCGCCGCGTTCCCGCGCGTGCCGCTCGAGACCTGGCTGCACCTGGTGACCGCCGCCGGGGCGGACGCGCTCGGGTTGCCGGGGTACGGACGGATCGCGCCCGGCGCCACCGGAGGGTGGGTGCTGCTCGAGGTGGACGAGCCGCGGGCCGTGCTCGACGCCGCGCCGCCCCGACGTTGGGTCACCCGCAACAGGAGCCCGCGATGACCTCCCCGATCGTGACCTACGCGCGGATGATCAAGCTGTCGCACACGTTGTTCGCGATGCCGTTCGCGCTCGCTGCGGCGGTGCTCGCGGCGAGGGAGGTCCCGGTCCACCCCGCGCAGATGGCGTGGATCGTCGGGTGTATGGTGCTCGCCCGCGCGAGCGCGATGGGGTTCAACCGGGTGGTCGACCGCGACCTCGACGCGAAGAACCCGCGCACCGCCGGGCGCGAGATCCCGTCCGGCCAGCTGTCGGTGCGAGCGGCGTGGGCGTTCACCCTCGGGTCGGCCGCCGGGTTCGTCGGGTGCGCCGCGATGCTCGGCCGCTCGACCCTGCTGCTGGCGCCGGTCGCGCTGGGGGTGGTGTGGGGGTACTCACTCACCAAGCGGTTCACCGCGCTGTGTCACGCGGTGCTGGGGGTGGGCCTCGCCCTCGCGCCCACCGGCGTGTGGATCGCGCTCACCGACAGCTACGGGCCGGTGCCGGCGCTGCTGTCGGTCGCGGTGCTGACCTGGGTGGCCGGGTTCGACATCATCTACGCGTGCCAAGACGAGGCGTTCGACCGGTCGAACGGGCTGCACAGCATCCCGGCCCTCCTCGGCACGACCGGGGCGCTGGTGGTGTCGGCGGCGCTGCACGGGGTCACCGTGGCCGCGCTCGCTGCGTTGCCGTGGGCCACGCCGCTGGCGCCGTGGCTGTACGGGTCCGGAGTGGTGGTCATCGCGGTGGTGTTGGCGTACGAGCACTGGATCGTGCGCCCGACCGACCTTTCGCGGGTCGACCAGGCGTTCTTCGCGCTGAACGGCTGGGTGTCCGTGCTGTTCCTGGTGTTCGTCGCCGGAGGGGCGTGGGTCGCGGCTTGACAGGCGTGCGCCCGGACACTAAGTGTGCGGGCCCCCGAGCGCGACCGCGAGCGGACGCCGCACCAGCGGCCGAGCTCGTCCACCGTCCGAACGCGCGTGCGGCCCTGCCGAACGCCGAGCCATCTGGAGACACACCCATGTCGAACAACGTTCAGAGCCTGATCCTGTCGTCCGCCCTCGCGGGCCTCCTCGCCGGCGCCGTGGCGTGTGGCAACAAGACCCCGGCCGAGGCTCCGGCCCCCGAGGCGGCTCCGGCGGTGGAAGCCCCGGCCCCGGCGGCCGAGGCGGCTCCGGCGCCCGAGGCGGCTCCCGCGGCCGAGGCCACCCCGACCGCGGCGGTCGAGGGCGCTCAGCCCGCCGCCGTCCCCGCGCACGCCTGCAAGGGCATGAACGAGTGCAAGGGCCAGGGCGGCTGCAACGTGGCCGGCCAGAACGACTGCAAGGGCAAGAACCCGTGTAAGGGCAAGGGCGGTTGCAAGACCGCCTGATCGCGTCCGCGATCGGCCGTGAAGGCGCCGCGGAGAAATGTCGGTCCCCGGACTTCGTCCTGGGGATCGTGTCTCCGCGGCGCCTTCGTGTTTTTGGGGGAGGGCACCGATGAGCGTCGTGTCGCGGTTCGGCGTGCCGGACCTTGGCGTGGGGGTCGGCTACCGGATCCCGTACTACCGCCACATCCAGGAGAACCGTCCTGTGATGGACTGGTTCGAGGTGATCTCCGAGAACTTCATGGTCGACGGGGGCGCGCCCCTGTACTGGCTCGGGTCGACGGCCGAGCGCTACCCCATCGTGCAGCACGGCGTGTCGATGTCCCTCGGGTCGAGTGAAGACCCCGAGCACACCCGCCGGCTGAAGGCGCTGTGCGCCACGACCCACACCCCGTGGGTGTCCGACCACCTGTGCTTCACCAACGCGCACGGGATCAACTCGCACGACCTGCTCCCCGTCCCGTACGGACGCGACGTGCTCGAGCACATGATCGAGCGGTGCAAGCGCGCGGCGGGCGCGTTCGATCGCCCGTTCGCGATCGAGAACCCCTCGAGCTACCTCGGGTACCGGGCGTCCACGATGCCGGAGTGGGAGTTCCTGGCCGAGCTCGTCGAGCGCGCCGACATCGGCATCCTGCTCGACGTGAACAACATCTTCGTGAGCTCGGTGAACCACGGGTTCGACCCGCTCGTGTACCTCGACGCGGTGCCGGCCGACCGGGTGGTGCAGATCCACCTCGCCGGCCACACCGTGCACCCGAAGGGGTACCGGCTCGACACCCACGACGCCCCGGTGTGCGACGAGGTGTGGGCGCTGTACCGGCGCGCGATCGAGCGGATTGGCCCGGTGTCCACCCTGATCGAGTGGGACGACACGTTCCCGACCTGGGACCGGCTCGCCGAGGAGGCCGCGAGCGCGCGGCAGATCCGCGACGAGGCGGCGGCGGTGTGGAGGGCGCGTGGCGAGTGAGCTCCCCGCCGACTGGCGCGACCGGATGGTCGACATGATCCGCGGCGCGCGGCCGCTCGAGCCCCAGTGGTTCACCGGCGGCCCCGTGTGTACGCCGGCCGACCAGATCGAGATCTACCTCGACCAGTACCGGATGCGGCTGTACGACGCCCTGGTCACCGAGGTGATCGGCACGTCGCACCTGCTCGGCGACCGGGCGGAGGAGGTGCTGCGGCGGTACCTCGCCGACAACCCGTCCCACGCGTGGACGCTGAACCGGATCGCCGACGCGCTCGCGGGCTGGCTCGCGACCCAACCCGACGTGCCGCCCGAGGTCGCGGAGATGGCGCGGCTCGACTGGGCGGTCCAGCACGGGTGGGAGTCGGCCGAAGGGGACCCGCTCGACCCGGCGCGGCTGATGGCGATGCCCCCGCTGGTGTTGCAGCCCCACGTGCACCTGGTGCGGGTCACCACCAACGTCCACGAGATCCGCTCCGCGCTGCTGACCCGGGCCGAGCCGCCGGCGCTCCGGCGGGGCGACTTCCCGCTGATCGTGTTCCGGCGCGGGTACGACATGCGCCACTGGTGCGCCCCGCTCGGGCTGTGGGGGATCCTCGACGGCATCGGGCGCGGGCTGCCGGTGCCGGCGGCGATCGACCAGGCGTTCGTCCGGGGGATGGTCACGGCCGAGCAGCTCGAGGCGGAGATCGGCGGGTGGTTCCGCGACCTGGCGGAGCGTCGGCTGGTGTCGGTCCGTTAGGAGCCGTGGCGCGAGGCCGCGGAGCGGCCACGCGCCCGGGCTCCTCCCCTGCCTCTGCCCGCGCC
>JBEBJC010001297.1:0-2198 GCA_040080105.1 Myxococcota bacterium | reverse complement strand
CCCGAGACGACGCCGCCGGACACGACGCCGACCGAGCCCCCGCCGGAGACGACCTCGGGCGCCCCCGCCGGCCCGCGCCCGCTCGACGACAACCCGGCGTGTGACTGGCCGGTGGTCCCGCCGGACGCGGTCGACGTGACCCAGTTCGGGGCGGTGCCCGACGACGGCCAGCCCGACACCGAGGCGTTCACCGCGGCGGTCGACGCGGCCGGCGTCGGCGGCACGATCACCGCGCCGGCGGGACGGTTCGAGCTCGAGACCGACTACGTCCCGTGGAGCGGCGCGTACGCGTTCGCGCTGCTCGACGGGCAGACGTTGTCGCTCGACCCTGGCGCGGTGCTCGCCGCGGTCCCGAACGACCTCGAGGGCTCGGCGATGATCTACGTCGACTCGGTGCGCGACGTGACGATCGCAGGCGGGGTGTTGCTCGGCGACCGCGACGCGCACCTCGGGCAAGGCGGCGAGTGGGGGATGGGGATCGCGGCCTACGGAGCCGAGGGCCTGTCGATCCGCCGCGTCCGCGCCGAAGGCTTCTGGGGGGACGGGTTCTACGTCGGGCCTTCGTACTACTTCGGTCCGTCGAGCGACGTGTCGCTGTGTGGGGTCGAGGCGGTGCGCAACCGCCGCCAGGGGCTGTCGATCACCTCCGCCGTGGGGGTGACCGTGGAAGACAGCGAGTTCTCCGACACCGAGGGCACCGCGCCCGAAGGGGGGATCGACCTCGAGCCCGACCCCGGCGACGTAGTGGCGGACGTGGTCGTGCGCCACTCGCTGTTCCTGCGGAACCGCACCGGGGTGTACGTGACCGCGCTCGAGGGGGTCGAGCAGGGTCCGGTCAGCTGCACGATCGAGCACAACGTGATCGAGGACAGCGTCGGAGACGGGATCAGCTTGTCCCGCGGCACCGCGGACACCGTGATCGGGAACGAGGTGCGCCGCAGCGGCGGGGTCGGGATCCTGGTCAAGTGGCGCGAGCGGTTCGAGGTGGTGGACAACCGGGTCGAGGACAGCGTCGGCGACGGGATCCTGATCGAGGCGGCCGAGGACTGGGACGCCGGCGAGCCCTCGCACCACCGGGTGGCGGGCAACGTGGTGGACGGCGCGGGTGGCCACGGGGTCCAGGTGCTGTGGACCCACGAGATCGACCTGCTCGACAACACCGTGGAGGGCGCCGCAGACATCGGGATCCGCCTGCACGTCGCCGACCGGAACCTGGTCGACGGGAACACTGTCGGCAGCTCGGGCGGTCGGGCGCAGATCGAGCTCGAGGCCGCGTCCGACTGCGTCGTGTCGAGCAACACGCTCGGGCCGAGCGCGGCGGCGTACGGGGTGTGGCTCCACGGCGACCCGACTCAGGGCAACGAGGTGCGCGACAACGTGCTCACCGGCGGGTACACCGACGAAGCGATCCGCGACGACGGGCAGGGGACGGCGGCATCCGGCAACGTGCCGTGATCAGCCTGGCGGCATCGGCACGGGCCCGTCGGGGACCGCCAACCCGAACGTGTCGGTGAGCACCCGCCGCAGGTGTGGCTCGTCTTCGATCCGGGACACCTCGGGCTCCGAGGCCGGCGCGCGCCGGGTCAGCTGGCGGTCGACCAGGGTCCACCGGCCGCCGTCCCGGGTGGCCCGCGCCGCGCTCAACCGGGTGCGGAAGTTCGACCCCGGGTAGGTGCTGGTGAACCAGTTCGCGACCTCGCGGTCGATGGGCGGCATCTCCTCGCCGGTGAACTCGCACACGTCCGACCAGGTGTCGCCGAGCAGCGCCTGGTGGAACCACCGCCCGCCCTCGACCACGAACCGCCGCGGCTCGTGCGGCGTGGGCTGGACCACGTCCGGCACCAGGCGCAGGGCCGCGGTGCACGACAGCCCCCCGACCCCCACGTCGAGCGCCCACGGACCGTCCGCCAGCTCGACCCGGACGAACAGGTGCGTGCGGGCCGGCACGAACTCGCGCGGGCGCTGGAGCCGGACCCGGGCCGACAGCGGCTGGACTCGGAACCCGAGCTGGTCGAGCACGTCGAGCAACAGGCCGTTCTGCTCGAAGCAGTACCCACCGCGGCCCCCGTCCACCAGCTTCGCCACGATCGCGTCCGGCGAGAGCGACACCGGGCGGCCGAGCCACGGATCGAGGTTCTCGAACGGCTCGGCGGACACGTGGGCCAGCGCCCGCGCGTGCAACGTGGACACGTCGGGCT
>JBEBJC010001296.1:0-2200 GCA_040080105.1 Myxococcota bacterium | reverse complement strand
GATCGGCAGCGGCAGCGCGCGGAGGTCCCGGGTGAGCGACGCGAGGGTGGCCATCGGAGCCTCCTAGCGCGCCGGCGGATAGGTGGGCACGATGCCGTGGCTGCTGCTGTTCGGGTGCGCGGGGCTCGACCCCGCCGACTGTGTGCCTGCGACCGTCGACGACGTGCTCGACCGCACGGGTGACTACTACCGGTGCCTCGACACCCAGCTGGCCGGGGGAGAGGGGTGCGGCGCGGCCGGCTACCCCCTGGGGTACGGCGCGAAGTACGCCGACCGGTACCTCACCGAGACCTACCCGGCGGTGTCGCCGGAGGGCCAGGAGTTCCTGCGCGCGGTCGCCCCGTGCCTGCAGGTCGAGCTGGCGGCGTGGGTCACCGCCGACGCGTCGTGTGACGCGGTGTGGGACCACGGGTTCGCCACCCACGCCGGCTGCTACGCCGATCACGGGTTCTGCGGGCTCGACATCGCGGACGCGGTGGCGATCGCCGCCGCGGTGGACGAAGCGGATCGGGCCCTGCCGGAGGCGGACGCGCAGACGACCGAGCTGCTCGAACGGTGCGCGGCTCTCGCCGAGTAGCCCCTCACCCGTCCGGCCAGGACGGCCGCTACTTGCGGTGGTACTGCGGGCCACCCGGGGCTTGGGCCGTCGGCCACAGCTCGATCGTCGCCACGTTCACCCGCGCCGGCTGGTCGAGCGCGTACTGCACCGCCTCGGCCACGTCGTCGGCGGTGAGCGGGTCGAACCCCTGGTACACCGCGTCGGCCCGCGCCTCGTCGCCCTTGAACCGCACCACCGAGAACTCGGTGCGCGCCGCCGCCGGCTCGATCAGGGTGACCCGCACGCCCGAGCCGTGCAGGTCGGCGCGCAGGTTCGCCGACAGCTGGCGCACGAACGCCTTGGTCGCGCCGTACACGTTGCCGCCCGGGTACGCGTGGGTCGACGCGATCGAGCCCAGGTTCACCACATGGCCGCTCCCCCGGGCGACCATCCCCGGCACCACCCACCGGGTGATCCGCGCCAGCGCCGCGCAGTTGGTCGCGATCATCGTGTCCCAGTCGGCGAGGTCGGCCTCCGGGGCGCGCCCGACCCCGAGCGCCAGGCCGGCGTTGTTCACCAGCACGTCGACCGGACCGAGCGCCTCCACGTCGGCCTGGGTCGCGGCGCACACGTCGAGCACCACCGGACGGAACGCGGGCCCGAGCTCGGCCGCGAGCGCGTGCAGCCGGTCGGCCCGCCGCGCCACGCCGATCACCTGGTCACCCGACGCCACCCGCCGCCGCGCGACCGCCTCGCCGAACCCCGACGACGCGCCGGTGACCCACACGATCCGTGCCATGGCATCCTCCTCCGGGGCGACCGGTATCCCGGGCGCGCGATACCGGGACGGCGGAGGGGTGTTGGAGCGACGGTCGGTGGGCGACGGGCGGTACGAGCTGCTCGAGCAGATCGGCGAGGGCGGGATGGCCTCGGTGTGGCGCGCCCACGACCGGCGGCTCGGGGTGGAGCGCGCGGTCAAGTTGATGCGCCCGCAGCTCACCAGCGCGTCGGCCCGCACCCGGTTCGACCGCGAGGCCCGCCTGATGGCGCGGCTCGAGCACCCCCACGTGGTGCCGGTGCACGACGTGGGGTCGGACGGCGACGTGTGGTACATGGTGATGAGCCTGCTGCGCAGCGGCTCGGTCGCCGGGCACGTCGACGCGTTCGGGCCGCTCGCCCCGCGCCAGGCCTGCCAGGTCGTACAGAGCGTGCTCGACGCGCTGCAGGCGGCGCACGCGGCCGGCATCGTGCACCGCGACGTGAAGCCCCAGAACGTGCTGATCGACGACCGAGGCGAGGTTCGGCTGGCCGACTTCGGCATCGCGCGGTCGACGGACCGGTCGATGACCCACACCGGCGCGGTGCTCGGCACGTTCGCGTTCATGCCGCCCGAGCAGCGGGTGAACAGCAAGGACGCCGACGCCCGCTCCGACCTGTACGCGGTGGGCGCGCTGCTGGTGGCGGTGCTGCTCGGGGAGCTGCCGCAGGACCTGTTCCACCCTGCGGCGCTCGCCGCGCAGGCCGAGCGGATCCCCGCGCCGCTCCGGCCGTTCGTGGAGCGGTGCACCCGGTTCACCCCGGCCGAGCGGTACGACGACGCGGCGGCGGCGCTCGCGGCGCTGCGAGCCGCCGCCGAGGCGCTGCCGCCCGACCCGCCCGAGG
>JBEBJC010000231.1:0-10452 GCA_040080105.1 Myxococcota bacterium | reverse complement strand
GTCACCACCGCGGCGGCCTCCGCCGCCACGGCTACCCGGCCGCGTTCAGATGGGGAGTTCTAGTTGTCGCGGATGGGGAGAAATAGTTGTCGCTCAGCAGAGCCCACGAGAGGGGGCCGCCCTCGGAGCCGCGAAGGTCCCTCCCCGCGCCGCCGCCGAGCATTGGACCTTGGAAGCGACGTTCCGACCGGCGGTCGAGCTGAGCTCCGCCCCGGAGTACGAGATGGGGTTCGGGCAACCCTGACCCGCGGAGCGAGCGGGGAGACGTTGGCCGCCGAGCTGTGCGCAGGCCGGTGTCGCCGCGGCGCGCCCTCCCGTCCTCACCGCCGTGCGCAGGTCGCAAACCGCCCCGACGCGAGCTCGACCGCTCCCGACACGCCCGGCACCCGGACCGGCCCACCGCCGGACGCCTCTGCCCCGAGCTGCCCGCGGTCGCCCGAGCCCCAGCACCACACCTCCCCGTCCGCCGTCCGAGCGCAGGTGTGGTGGACCCCCGCCGCCAGTCCCTGAACCGGCGGTAGACCGGTGATCGGCCTCGGAGGATGGATCCCGTCGAACCGGACCACTGTGCCGTCCGCCATCCGCGCCGCGCCCTCGTTGGCGCTGCTGTTGGCGTTGTCCATCCGCAGCGCGACCTCCACCGCGCCCTGAAGGCCCTCGATCGGCCGGGGTGACGGGTCCACGGTCGGCCGCTCCCCGCCCCGCGGGTACGAGTCCGGCGTCCCCCAGCACGCCACGGCTCCGGAGCGCCGCACCGCGCAGGTCCAGGCCTGGGAGGCTGCGAGCTGGACCGCGTCGTCCAGGCCGGCCACCGGCACCGGCACCGGGGAGGACTCCAGGACCCCGGTCCCGAGCTGGCCGCGATCTCCGGCGCCCCAACACTCGACCGGTCCCGACGACAGGCGCGCGCACGAGTGCGACGACCCGGCGACCAGCTCGGCCACGTCGGTCAGGCGCACCACTTCGACCGGGCGCTCGGACGACGTGCCGGGAGGCAGCGCCCCGGTCTTGCACCGAGCCGTCCGCGCCGACCCGAATCTCCACCTGGGTCTCCGGATCCGGCGCCGATCCGTTGCCCAGCTGCCCCACGAGGTTGTCGCCCCAGCAGGTGACGCCCCCGCTAGGTCTCACCGCGCACCCGAACCTAGTCCCGAACGCCACCGTGACCGCGTCGGGCACGAGGTCGAACCGGCGCGGGACCGCCGACTCGTCCGGCCAGCCCCGGGCGTCGCTGCCGAGACACTCCAGCCCGGCGGCTGTCCGAGCGCAGATGGGTCCGGCGGTGCCGATCAGACGGTCGATCCGGGGCGCCTCGATCACACCTGGGGCCGCGAGAGCGCCGTATTGTCCAGCCGTGGCGCCCCAGCAGACCAGCGGGCCGTCCAGCGAGGGGGGCGGGGTCTTCGCCCCGGGAGTCATCTGAGCGGTGCACGCCACCAACGTCGAGAGCAGGAGCATCGGCTCCGACTAACCCGAGAGGCGCCACTCTATCCGCGCGAGCCTCGACCGGGCGCCGCTCGGGCACCCGACCTCGCCCTCCTGATGATGCCTCCGGTGTGGGTCCGGGTCGAGGTGGGGGGCCGGAGTCGCGTCACTCGCAGTGCACCACCGGGACGCGCCCCTTCACTTCCATCCCCTCGAGCGTGGTGGCGAGCACCACGTCGCCCTGGTCGTCTGTCGGGGCCGGCAGAGGGTCCCCGTTCCACGTGTAGGGGACGCTGTTCACCACGCCGGACACCGACCAGGACCGCACGTCCTTGCCCGTGACCCGCAGCGTCATCTCCAGGGCGTTCGTCTCCGGACCCGAGGCAGCGTCGCAGGACAGGGCCTCCGTCGACAGCTCGAGCTGGCGCCCGCCTTTCGCGGTGGCCAACGGATCCTTCGACCACCGCGCCCCCCCGATGGCGAACCAGCGGGTGCCGAAGCGCATCCACCCGCCGGCGGTGCCGGGCGCGGAGTCGCCCACCTCGCCCGGCGGATTCGTGCCACACCACGCCGCCTTCAATGGCCCGGTGACCGTCCGCGTCCGTTCCGACGGGCCGAACGCCGACTCCGTGGGCGGCAGGGGGGCGAACGTCGCTTCCAGCCAGCTGTCACTCACCTTCAGCGTCGCCGCGTGCGACTCGATCCCGGACATCGCGAAGTCGTCGGTTGCACCGCTCTCGGTCTCGGACACCGAGGCGACTCCCCATCCATGGGCCCGTTCGGTGACGAACGGCGAGAACGTGACCGTGGTGTCGCCGTACGCCTGTTCGTCGCAGTGGCGCAGCACGCCACCGTCGAACTGATGGACCGTGATCCGTCCGTCGTCGCCGACCGTGGCGAGCGCGGACGCCAACGGCGCGCCGCACCACCGAGCCGTCACCGAAGACACCTCCACCTTGCTGCCGTCGTCGAGCTCCAGGGTCACCGCCGGGAACGACAGGTCCCCACTTCCCGTGGCCACCAGCGCCGCGAGGCCGTTCACCGGGCGCTCGGCGTCCGCATACCACAGGCCGCTGGCCTCGCCCGCCACCTCGACCTCACCGAGGTTCCACCCGCGCAGGTCGTCGGTTGCAGTCAACACCATCCGCAGGACCGGGGCCTCGGAGGGCGGTCCCGCGCCACAAGCCAGCGGGGCAGCGTACGACATCAGCTCCACCCGGCCGTCGGTCCACCGCGCGAGCGCGGGAGGGGCCGTCACCTTGGGGGGCTTATTCTTCGCCGCAAACGCCAAAGTCGCCATAAGCCACATCCGACCCTCCCGGCTCCCGGTAACGCGCGGTCGAACGAGTGCGGCGTATCAGCTTGTGACACCACGGGCGGGTCCAGGGTGCCGTTCCGGCCGGTGAAGTTCAACATCTCCCCCGTCGCCCGTCCGGGGCGGTCGCGATGGCGATCGGCGACACCGCGATGTCCCTCGACCCCTGCGCCGGACGCGCACCGCAGGCGCACCGGGCCGCCGGGACAGGGTCCGGACAGGGTCGGGACTGCCGCCGTGCCTCCGGCGCCGCACCCTACGTCGCGCGGCGCGGGGAACAATAGCGCCGAGCACAGGAGGAAAGTTGCGTACAATCCTTGCTCTCTCGTTCTTGGCGGGGTGCGCCGACGCGCCCGGAGACGCGGCCATGACCGCAGCTCCGCCGGTGGGCCTCACACCGCCCGCACCGGCCGACCACGGTTCGCTGTCCGAGCGGGCCGAACGGGCCGATGTGGTGTTCGTCGGCCACGTGGTCGCGGTGGACTACGCGATGTCGCAGCCGACCGACGATCAGGGGCCGGTCGTCCACACGTTCGTGACGTACGAGGTGGAGGCCGGGTTCAAACACGCCGCCGCCGGCGAGCGGTTCACCTTGCGGTTCATCGGGGGGCTGTCCACGGACGACACGATCCTGATCGCGTCACACCAGCCGAGGATCGACCTGGGGGACCGCGACCTGTTGTTCGTCGCCGGGAACGGCGAGCGGGCGTGCCCGCTGCTGGACTGCGAGGACGGCCGGCTGCGCATCCTGGACGGGCGGGTGGTCACCGAGGGCGGCGGGGCGATCGGCATCGACGGTGACCTGCTGTCGGTCGGGAAGCTCGTTCGCCACGACGACATCGACACCCACTGGGTCGCAGGGCAGGCGCTCCACACAGACCCGGTCGACGCGGCCGTCGACGTGGCGGACTCGGGGGCGGCGCGGCTCGAGGAGCTCACCGCCCAGCTCGGTTCGCTCGGCCTGCCCGATGGCAGCGCGGACGCGTTCTCGGTCGATCCCACCGCCCCGTTCCACTTCCACCTGTGAGGTCCGCCGTGTCCTTCCGCACCTACTTCGCCGCTGCTGCGCTGCTGCTGGTCGCCGGACCGGCGCGGGCCTACACCTACATCGGCACCGGCTCCAACGGCTCCACGATCCGCTGGTCCGGAACCTCGGCCACGTTCAACGCGAGCTCGGGGTTCACCGCCACCGTCCGCTCCCTCCTCGACGCGGCCGCCGCGCGATGGAACGCGGGCCCCCAGAACTTCACCCTCACCGTGGTCAGCGACGACGACGCCTCCCAGGCGTTGTCGAACGGTGAGAACGAGCTGTTCCTGTCGAGCGTCCTGGTGACCGGCGGCACGCCTGCGATCACCTTCAGCACCTACAACTCGGTCACCGGAGCGCTGATCGAACAGGACGTGGTGTACAACAGCGCGTTGACCTTCACGACCTCGTCCAGCACCGCGGAGAGCTTCGCGTACGACGGCACGTTCCGCCAGTGGGCCACGATCGCGCTGCACGAGTTCGGCCACTGCCTCGGGCTGAACGAGGAGGGCATCCAGGCGAGCGTCATGGGAGAGGACTGGGACCACGTGGCGGTCAACAGCGCGACGATCTACCCGACCCCCGGAGGGGACGCGTTCTCCGGCGTCGCCGCGCTGTACGGCGAGGTCGCGGCGTTCGACGTGGGGGTGCTGCACTGGCGTCCGAACGGCGCGAACGGCGCGTACAGCATCCACGACCAGACGCGGGTGTACGCGTTCGGCGGCCCGGAGCTCCGCCACGAGCTCGACACCACCACCGGCCGCGAGCGGTACCAGGTCCCGCAGGGCGCGGCGGTCACCTTCGAGTTCGCGTGGGACAACCAGGGCAGTGACTGCGAGACCTTCGACATCGACTGGTACCAGTCCACCAACAGCAACATCACGTCGCTCGACACCCACCTCGCGACCACGACCTGGGAGACGTGCCCGGGCCCGTCGACCCTCGCCTACACCGTGCTGAACCTGGCCGCCGGGACCTCGGGCAACGTGTACGTGGGCCCGAACATCGACGCGAGCGACGACTGGGACAACAACGACCGCACCTGGATGCCGATCGAGATCTTGCTCGCCGGTGACGTCGACTTCTGCTCGGCAGCGATCCCGTGCGCGAAGTTCAAGGGAGACTGCGACAGCAACAGCGAGTGTGTCGCCGGTACGACCTGCAAGTCGAACGTTGGGGCAAAGTACGGCTGGGCGGCGGCCGTCGACGTCTGCGAGTAGTCACCCGTCGTGAGGGCGGTCGAGGTGGGCTCTCGGGCCACGTGGGCGCCGGGGGCCACCGCAGCTCCACGATGTGCGGGACGACGCGCGGGGAGTGAGGCTTCACCGTTTCATGATCCGCAGAGATCGGCTACAATGGCCGCATGGGGTGGTACTCGACCGTTCGACAGGATGCCGAGGAACCCGTCTACCGGTGGGTCTACCGACCGATGCTGCTGTTGCAGCTCGGCCTGTACCTCTTCGCCGCGGGGCGGTTCCTCTCGACCCCGAGCTACGCGGGGCTTCCCGGCGCTTCCGATGTGCTGTTGCACGAGAATCACCTGGGGAACATCGCCATCGTCGCCTCGCAGCCGAACCCGTGGCTGCTCGGCGTGCACATGGGCATGGCGGTCGTGTGGGTCGGGGGCGTCCTGGTGAACAAGGAGCTCGCGCACCGGTTGGTCCGACACGCTCGCGTGCGGTCGGCCCATCGCCGCCTCGGGGCGCTGATGTGTGCGGTCGCGCTCGCCGGCTGTATCGCTGGGCCGCTGATCGCGTGGGTGAGCCACGGCCATCCCGCGATGCGGCTGTTCTTGCTGCTGCTGCCGCTGTACTTCTTGCCCGCGATCGCGCTCGTGTGGCGAACTGCCAGGCAGAAACGCTGGCCCGAGCATCGCTTCTGGGTCAGCGTCGCGTTCGTGGGTCCCGCGGTGGCCTCGCTGTGGGCGGAGATCCTCATCTACACGTTCGGACGGTACACGCCGCTCGGACCTTGGACCGGAGAGCTCGCGGGCACGTGGACGGCGTTCGGTCTCGCGAGCCTCGCGGTCGTATGGCCTGCGCAGCGAGCCTGGCAACGAGAGCGTTCCCTGCCCTCGTTCGCCAGGGCATCGACCTCGGCCACCTCGCCGAGCGGTGACGGGCACCGTGTCGGTTCTGTCCAAGGCGGCCGAGGCCGTACACCATAAGCAGAGGAGAAGGGCGCTGGCAGCGCCGGGGCGGTGACGGACCGCCTCGCAAACGGGGAGGACGCAGTGGCACGCGAATTGGTCTACACCGGCTTCATGTCCCTGGACGGGGTCGTGGACTCCCCAGGTGGCACCGCGGAGGGGCACCGCAGCGGCGGCTGGGTGATGCGGACCGAGTTCGTGCCCGAGGCCTTCTCCCTCAAGGGCGACGAGCTGGCCGACACCACGGCGCTGCTCTTCGGTCGGCGCAGCTACGAGGCGTTCGCCCCCTTCTGGCGCGACTCCGAGGACCACGCCGCGTACAAGGACCTGCCGAAGTACGTGCTCTCCACCCGGCTCGCCGAGGCGGACCTGGTGCCGGGCTGGGGCCCGACCACCCTCCTTCGGTCGACCGAGGACGTCGCCGCGCTCAAGCAGGCCGAGGGGGGCGGCATCTTCGTCCACGGCAGCGCGGAGCTCGCCCGCCGGTTGTCGGATGCGGGTCTGATCGACCGGTACAACCTGCTCGTGTTTCCGGTGCTGCTCGGCGCCGGCAAGAGCCTGTTCAGCCGCGCGGACCGGGGCGAGCAGCAGCTGAGGCTGCGCGAGTGCGAGACCTACCGCAACGGCGTGACCAAGGTGATCTACGAGGTGGTGCGCTGAGTGAGGTCGAGCGCCAGCACCCCGACCGTGCCCTCGCGCAGCTGCCGGGCGGTCCGTCCGACGTAGCGCCGCAACGCGCGGGCCAGGTGGGGTTCGTCGTAGTACGCGAGCTCGTGGACGACGTGGGCGGAGGGTACGCCGGCGGCCAGCAGGAGCGCCGCGGTGCGCGCCCGCTCGATCTGGCGCACCGCTCCTCGGGTGAGGCCGGTCGCCGCCCGGAAGCGGCGTTCGATCGTGCGGTCGGTGGCAGCCGGGGGCTCTCCGCGCAGCGTGCGCGCGATCGACGGATCGCGGGCCAACACGCCCGCTCGGGCCAGCCGGGACACCAGCGCCTCGATGTCGTCGGCGGCGGGCGTCTCCCAGCGGGACCCGGCGAGCGCGAAGCTCCGCGCGGTCACGTCCGGCAGGAGGAGCCCGCTGTCGACCAGGGCCGGCGCCGCCACGAAGCGCAACGTGGTGCCGACCGCCAGCTGCACGCCGACGAACTCGGCGCCCTCGGGCACCGCCGCGGTGCCGCACCGGCTCTCGGGCCCCGTTACCGCCGCGTGTGAGCGGCCCGCCTGGGACCAGAACACCAGGCCCACGGTCGCGGTGGCCACGGAGCTCATCTCCGTCACCTCTTCGCTCGTACAGGTCCACACCGTGTCGATCCACGGTGAGTCCGACCTTCGCGTCTCGAACCGGAGCCCCACCTCACCCGACTAATCTCGCGGGCCGATCGGATCACGGGGCCGAGCGCGAGATTCTGCATCCCCGCGGGCCCCTTCGTCTGGGATGTCCTCGGCCACGAGCTGGCACGCTGACGACCATGCCCTCTCCGGGGCCCCTGGGCTCGCGGGTTTCGGACCTCGACCACTCGTCGCCCGGCTTCAGGGCGTCCGCGTCGCTCGGAGCCGTCGCCATTCCTCGATGAACAGCCTGAATCCGGCCACATCTTCCGCGTGGGGGACCTTCTGGGTGCAGGCGTCGTAGAACGCCATGACCCGATCCGAGAACCCGAAGACGGCTGCTCGCCACTCGTCCGCGGCGACTGCCCAAGACCCGTCGCCCGAGCGGACGATGACGCGGCCCTCTCGCCGTTCGTGGTGAACCTCGAAGTCGTCACCGTTCAAACACCCCAGGACCACGACCTCCGGTGTACCCACGTCGTACAGCAGGAACCCACAACACGGGAACAGGCAGTCACCGACCGGGTCGGTCTTCGAGTGGGCTCGGTGGAGCGTCCGGAGCAGGTACAGCGCGGCCGCGCTGACCGTGTACTCGCGCTCCCCATCGAGCAGGACGGCGTCGTCGAGCTCGAAGTGAACACCGCCGTGAGCGCAGATGTCTGCCGGATCGTCGGTCGAGCCGTTGATCCAGTGGAGGTTCACGGGTTCGAGAACGATGCGCACAGCGGCCGACATAGCACCCCGCCTTCGAGCACGCCAAGGGGACCGTGTCCGACCGCGGCGCGTGTGATAGCGGAGCCGCCATGTTCGCCACGCTGTTCGTCGGTTGCACACACCCCGCTCCGGTCGAGCGCCCCGCCGCGTCCTCGCTGGTGGCGCAGGGAGATTGGCAGGTCGCCTCCACCGAGCCGTACCCCGGCAAACAAGACGACCTCGTGTTCGTGTCACCCACCGTCGGCTTCTACGGCAACGGTGCCGGCAAGGTGTTCCGGACCGACGACGGTGGGGACTCGTGGACCCAGGTGATGGACCAGCCGGGCACCTTCGTGCGCGCGCTGGGGTTCCTCGACGCCGACCGCGGGTTCGTCGGGAACATCGGCCTCGACTACTACCCTGGCGTCACCGACGGCACGCTGCTGTACCAGACGACCGACGGCGGGGCCAGCTGGTCGCCGGTCACCCTTCCCGACGCCGACGGGGCGCGCGGGGTGTGCGCGATCGACGTGCTGAAGCTGGACTTCGTGAACGCCGGCCACCGCGGGGTGCGCGAGATCGTGCACGTCGGCGGTCGGGTGGGCGGGCCCGCGTCTCTGTTCGCGAGCGAGGACGGCGGGCAGACCTGGGCCCGGCTCCCGCTCCCGCCCGAGGTCGCGATGATCCTCGACGTGAAGTTCCTGGACCCGTCCACCGGATTCGTGTTCGCGGGGACCGACCCCGACGTGAGCCTGTCCAACGGGCTGATCGTGAAGACGACCGACGGGGGGCGGACCTGGCGGGCGGTGTATCGGTCCGGCCGTGTGTTCGAGCTGATGTGGAAGGCGTCGTTCCCGAGCCGAGCCGTGGGCTACGCCACGCTCCAGAACTACTCCGGCGAGGCGAGCAAGGACCCCGAGGCGCACGTGGAGGCCGTCCCCACCCACTACGTCGTGAAGACCGAGGACGGAGGCGAGACCTGGACCGAGCGGCCGATGGTGGACGACGTGACGGTGCAGGAGTTCGGGGTCGGGTTCGTCGACGAGCGCCACGGCTGGGTCGGCGCGATCCCGACCGGGTTCGAGACCACCGACGGCGGCGCCACTTGGACCGCCGCGCCAACGATGGCCAAGGCGACCAACAAGATCCGCGTGGTACCCACGCCCACCGGGGCCGAGGTGTGGGGAATCGGCGTGGACCTGCGCCACCTCACGCTGGTCCCTGCGGCCGGGGAGGCCCGGTAGCGGGTCCGGCCCCCCAGGATCTGTGGCCGATCTGTCGTAGGTCGAACACCCGGTCGTTCCCGGATCACGGAGGGGCGACGCGGAGGACCACCTGGTTTCCGGCGTCGGCCACCCACACCGCTCCCTCCCGGTCGACGGCCACGCCGGTCGGCCACCCGAGGGGGGTGTCGAGCGGAGCGAGCCCGGGCTCGTACACCCCGGGCTCCCCGCACCTGCCGAGCACGTCGGACACCGCGCCGTCCGGTGGATCCGGCGCACGCAGCCCACCCCGGTGTCGGACACGACCAGCGTGCCGTCGGGCGCGAACGCCACGTCGTGCGGCGCGAGGAACCCCGAGGTGAGGGTGGTGATCAGCCCGGTGTCGAGGTCCACCTCGCGCACCACGTCGTTGCCGGTGTCGGCGACCACGAGCCGCCGCCCCGCGAGCACGAGCCGGTTCCCCGGGTCGCGCTCGGCGTTCGCGGGGGCGTTCAGCAGCGCGTCGGTCGCGGGACCGCCGTCGCCCGCGTACCCGGCGACCCCCGGGACTCCGGCGATCGTGTCGATGGTCCCGTCCGGGTCGATCCGCCGCACCACCTGGTTCATCCGGTCGGCGACGAACATCGCGCCGTCGGCGTCGAACCCGAGTGACGCCGGGCGGTCGAACTCCGCCTCGGACGCCGGACCGCCGTCGCCGGAGAACCACTCGGTGCCGACGCCGTACGGGTAGTCGATCCACCCGTCGCGCAGGCGGCCGACCCGGTGGTGGTCGGGCAGCGCGATCCACACCGTGGCGGGATCGTCGGGGTCGGGTGCCACCCCGACCGGGCCGTGCAGCGTCTCGTGCACCGCCGGGCCCCCTTGGCCGAAGTCGGGGAACCCGGAGCCGGCGACCACCGTGGCCACGCCGTCGGCGTCGACGAATCGCACGACGTGGTTGTTGGTGTCCGCGACGTAGAACCCGCCGTCGACCGGGGTCACGCCTTGAGGCTGGTACAGCCAGGTGCGCACCGCGGGCGCACCGTCGGCGCCCCACCCGGGCACCCCCGGAACGCCGGCCATCCGGCACACGTCGCCCGGGCCACAAGGGGTCTCCGGCGCTGCGGGCAGCGGCTCGGCACACCCGATCCACAGGACGAACAACGACACCCCCCTGCGGTGTGCTCGGACCGCGGCGGGAGGATCCCATGGCTGCAGATCCGAGGTGATCGAGGAACCATCAGACGGGTGACGCCGCGTCAAGCCGGTAGGGGCCCGTCGTTCACGTCGTACAGGCCGTCGGAGCGGTAGTC
>JBEBJC010001295.1:0-2203 GCA_040080105.1 Myxococcota bacterium | reverse complement strand
CGGCGCCGACGCGTTCCGGTTCACCCTGGTCGCGTTCGCCGCGCAAGGCCGCGACGTGTTGTGGGACGAGAAGCGGGTCGAGGGGTACCAGCGGTTCACCACCAAGATCTGGCAGGCGCTGCGGTACTGCTTCATGCACGCCGAGGGGTACGATCCGAGCGCGCCGCTCGAGCCGGGGCCGTACGAGCAGTGGATCGCCGCGCGCACCGGCGCCGCGGTGGCGCGGGTGCGCCAGGCCCTCGACGACTACCGGTTCAACGAGGCTGCGGCCGAGATCTACGCGTTCGTGTGGGGTGAGTACTGCGACTGGTACCTCGAGCTGTCGAAGACCACCGTGTACGACGAGAGCGCCACCGCCGCGCAGAAGAACGCCGTCAAGCACACGTTGTTCTCGACGATGGGCACCATCACGCGCCTGCTGCACCCGATGATGCCGTTCTTGTCCGAGGAGATCTGGTCAAGGCTGCCCGGGACCCACGGCCACGTGACCACCGCCCCGTACCCGCGCGCGTCCGACCACCTCGACGCCCCGGCCGTACTGGACGAGATCGCGAAGCTGCAGGCGGCGGTGACCGAGCTCCGACGGATCCGCGGCGAGATGGAGATCGCGCTGAAGGTGCCGCTCGAGGTCCGGATCGCCGACCCCGAGCTGTATGCGCTGCTGGCTCGGCACCCGCGCGCGGTGTGGGACATGACCCGGTCCACCGTGGTCGCGTCGGCGGACGAGCCCGCGGCGAGCGCGACCGGCGTAGTCGGCGGCCAGAAGATGGTGATCCCGCTCGAGGGCATCGTCGACCTGAGGGCCGAGGTGGCCCGCCTCGAAAAGGTCTTGTCGAAGGCCGACAAGGACGTGACCGAGCTCGAGCGGCGGCTCGCGAACCCCGCGTTCGTCGACCGGGCGCCGAAGGAGCTGGTCGACGAGCTGCGGGACAAGCTCGCGGCGGCGACCCACCGCCAGCTGACCCTGCGCGCGAGCCGCGAGCGGCTGGCGGGGGCGCTGTCCGGCGCCGGGGCGACCTGATGCGGCTCGAACGGCTGGTCGCCGAGGCGCTCGACGAAGACCTCGGGCCGGGAGATCTCACCACCGACGCGACCATCCCCCCCTCGGTCGGCGGGGTGGGCGCGCTGCTGGCGAAGGAGCCGCTGGTGGTGTGTGGCCACGCGGCGGCAGCAGCGGTGTTCGCCGAGGTCGACCGCCGGCTCGGCGGCGAAGTCCGGTACGAGGTGCTCGTGCCCGACGCGGCGCAGGTGGCGACCCGCACCGAGATCGCGCGGGTCCACGGGCCCCTGCGCAACGTGGTGATCGGCGAACGAACCGCGCTCAACCTGGTGATGCGGCTGTGCGGGATCGCCACCAACACCCGCCGGTACGTGGACGCGGCGGGGCCCTCGGGTCCGGCGGTGGTCGACACCCGCAAGACGACGCCGCTGCACCGCGAGCTGGAGAAGCACGCCGTCCGGTGCGGCGGGGGCAAGAACCACCGGTTCGCGTTGTACGACGGCGTGTTGATCAAGGACAACCACGTGGACGCGGTCGGTTCGCTCACCGAGGCCGTCCGGCGCGCGCGGGCCGCGAACCACCACCTGGTTCGGGTGGAGGTCGAGGTCCGCACCCTTGCGGAGGTCGACGAGGCCCTCGGCACCGCGGCGGACGCGCTCCTGCTCGACAACCTCGACGACGACACCCTCCGCGAGGCCATCCGCCGCGCGAGGGCCGCCAAGCCCGGGATCCTGCTGGAGGCGTCCGGGAACATGACGCCCGAGCGGATCAGCCGGATCGCTTCGTTCGGGCTGGATCTCGTGAGCGCCGGCGGGCTGATCCACCAGGCGCGGTGGGCCGACCTGTCGCTGAAGGTGCGCCGGGCGTGAGCCGGCTGTCGGCCGAGTCACTCGCCGCTTCGATCACCCACGTGCGGGTCCTGTCGGTCACCGCGTCGACCAACGACGAGGCGCGGCGGTGGGCGGGGGAGGGGGCGCCCCACGGCGCGGTGGTGGTCGCCGACCACCAGACGGCGGGCCGAGGTCGCCTCGGGCGGGCGTGGGAGGCCCCGCCCGGCGCGAACGTGCTGATGTCGATCGTGCTGCGCCGCGGCCTCGACCCCGCGCGGCTCGGGCTCGTGTCGCTCGCGACCGCGGTCGCGGTGGTCGCCGTCTTGCCCGCGACGCCGCGGTGGCTGATCAAGTGGCCGAACGACGTGGTGTC
>JBEBJC010001294.1:0-2207 GCA_040080105.1 Myxococcota bacterium | reverse complement strand
CTGCTCGCGCGTCGGCGAGCCGGCGGAGCACCACTGCCGCCCGCAGACCCACCACCAGCGCCGCGTCGACCTCGCGCCGCGCGAGCGCGTCCGCGGCGATCGCGAGCGCCACCCCGTCGCTGTCCGCTCCGGCCGCCAGCGCGCCGCTGGGCCCCCGGAGGTCGAGCCCCGCGTTCAGCCGGTTCGCGGCGAGGTTCGCCATACACCCGAGCACCCGGCCCGCGCTCAGGGGTTCGTCGGTCACCCACCCGCCGGCGGCGTCGACGTCGCGCCACCGCAGGCCGCACCTCGCCACCAGCGGGTCGGTCGCGAACACGCTCCACACGGACGTCCGGGGCGGCAGCGCGCGGTCGCCGATCGCGTCGCGCGCGACCCGCCACCCGGTGAGGTGCCCCGGCAGCGCGAGCTCCGCGTCGGACGGCGGCAGGCGCAGGCCGTCGAGGTCCACCTCGAGCGGGCCCGCCGGCGCGCGCGCCCAGCCGACCACCCCGACCGGCTCGGGGGGCGTGGGTGGCTGGGGGGCGACCCGCCGGCGTTGCCCCTCCCACGCCTCGAGCACCACGTGAGCGTCGTTGCCGCCGAACCCGAACGCGTCGACCCCGGCGAGCAGCGGCTCGACCGACTCCCACCGCTCGACCGACCGGACCAGGCGCAGCGACTCGCCGAACCCGTCGATCGGGTCGTCGGCGTGGGGGGACGGCGGCAGCTCGCGCGCGGCGAACATCGCGAGCACCTTGAGCACCCCGGCGGCTCCCGCGGCGGTGAGCGCGTGGCCGAGGTTCGCCTTCGACGACCCGATCGGAAGCCCGCGCGCCACGTCGAACACTCGGGCCAAGCTCGCGAGCTCGACCGCGTCGCCGGTGGGGGTGCCGGTGGCGTGGCACTCGACGTACGACACCTTGCGCCGGTCCACCCCTCCCTGGGCGTGGGCGGCCGCGATCGCGCGCACCTGGCCGTCCGAGTCGGGCACCAGCGCGCCGCGGGTCCGCCCGTCGTTCGCGAGCCCCACCCCGCGCACCAGGCCGAGGATCGGGGCGCGCCGGGCGAGCGCGTCGTCGAGCCGCTCGAGCACCACCACCGCCGCCCCGTGCGCCGGCACGAGCCCGTCCGCGCCGCGGTGGAACGGCCGGCTCCGCCCGGTGGGCGACGAGGCCCCGAGCGCAGTGAACCCGAGGTGGAGGAACAGGTCGTCCGACGCGTTGACCCCGCCGGTCAGCACCACGTCGGCGTCGCCAAGCGACAGCTGGTCACACGCGAGGCCGATCGCCACCAGCGACGACGCGCACGCAGCGTCGAGCGCGACCCCGCCGAGCTCGAACCCGAGCCGGTGCGCGACGATCGCCGCCGCGGCGCGCGGGTGGTCGTGCGCGCCCCGCGCCGGAAACCCTCGGATCCGCAGGTCTTCGGCCATCGCCCGCGTCGGGTACCCGAGGTTGCCGAGGATCACCGCGCCCCGCGGCCGCCGGTCCCCCGGGTCGAGGCCGGCCGACGCCACCGCGCCGCGGGCGGCGTGGGTCGCGTACGCCACGCTGTCGTCGCCGGTGGGGTCGGGCGGCAGGCCGCGCACGTACCCTCCGGTGGTGCTGGCGATCTGGGTGGCCAGCGCGGCGGCGTCGGCGCGCGGGTCGAGCCCCCACGCGTCGTCGCGGGTCGGGCCGATCGCGACCGCCCCGGTGCGGACGAGGTCCCACAGCGCGCCCGGGTCGAGGGCGCCGGGAAGTGCGCACCCCCACCCGACGATCGCGATCGGCGGCCTCACCCGCTCGCCTCGGGTGACACCCGGTACAGCTCGACCGCCTCGGCCGAGCCGAGCGCGGCGCCGTCCAGCCCGGTGAACGTGAGGTCCACCACCAGCCGCTCCGCCGTGCGCTCCCGCACGACGACCCCACACCGGGCCGGACCTTCGAGCGGGCTCGGCCACCGGACCCGCCCGGCCCTCAACGGCAGCGTGGGCCCGAGGCCGGCGGCCACCCCCCGCAGCAGCGCGAGCTGCAGCCCGCCGTCGAACGCGGCCGCGTCGGTGACCCACCCGTCGGCGGGCCACCCCATCGCGCCGACGCCGCGCACGGTGGCGGTCCCGCGGTCGGCGCCGCCCAGCGACACGTCGCTCAGCACGCGGAACGCCGGCCCGTGGAACAGCGCGCCCGGGCCGTACGGCTCGGGGACGGCCTGGTCCCCATCGGCCGGCGCGGTCGGGTGTGGGCGCC
>JBEBJC010001293.1:0-2211 GCA_040080105.1 Myxococcota bacterium | reverse complement strand
GGCGAGGCGGTGCACGGCCACAGCCCGGTCGCGTCGTCGCGGCGACACCGCTGCATCGGGTACCACCGCCGATCCATCACCATCACCGTCTCGTACGAGCGCGTCGGGTCGGACACCATCCAGAACCGCACCCGCACTCGCTCGCCGTCGGCCTTCCCCTCGAGCTCGCGCTGGAACGTGTCGAGGTCCGGCGCCGCCACCCCGTCGAGGTGGCTCACCACCGCCCCTTCGGGGATGTCGGCGGTCGACCAGATGTAGCCGCCGACCGCGAGGTACACCCCCGACACGGGCAGCGAGTGGTTCCGCGCCTGCATGTACGACAGCGGGTGCAAGATCCCGCGGCCGACCTCGAGGAACTCGGACGGGGTGATCGCGTGCAGGTCTCCCACGGTGAGCTCGAACGACAGCGGCTTGCCGCCGCGCTCCACCTCCACCTTCACCGCCCGGCCCACCGCGCCGTCCAGCACCTGCTCGAGCGCGACGAAGTTCGTGATCAGCCGACCGTCGGCCCGCACCAGGATGTCGCCCGGGCGCAGCCGATCGGCGGCCGGCCCGCCGGGGACCACCTGGTCGACGACCAACATCCCGTACCCGGTGCGGGCGAACGCCGAGGCCCCGTCCCGCAGGCGCAGGGTGGCGCGGACCTCGGCCCCCGTCTCCGCGCTGAGCCCCAGCCGCTCGAGCTCGTCGAACGGCGTGTGCAGGAACACGCTCTGGATCGTCCCCCGGGGGACCGGCCGGCCGGCGCGGATCTCGTCGAGCGCGCGGACCACCCGGTCGAGCGGGAGGTAGAAGCTCGACGCCGCCTGGGTCGCGCCGCCCGCGTTCAGCGCGACCACCCTGCCCTGCAGGTCGACCACGGGTGACCCGGACGAACCGCCCGAGGTGTTCGACGCGGCCTGGATGTAGAACGTGTCGAAGTCGTTGTACGAGTTCGAACCGTAGAACGGGGCGTTCCGGTCGAGGCGCGCCAGCGTCCCGTCGAGGATCGAGATCTTCTCGCCGGCGTCGTTGCCGACCACCCGGATCTCCACCCCGACCCGGGCCGCGTCGGGCGCGAGCTCGAGCGCGGTGACCGGGGTCTGCCGCACGGCGGCGGGGTCGAACCGGTAGATGCCGAAGTCGTGGACCGGATCGCGGTACACCGGCTGGAGCTCGACCTCCTCGTCGTCGCGGAACACCGCCTCGGCGACCACCGGCCCGGCGTGGACCATGTGCCGGTTGGTGAGGATCAGCCCCCGCTCGGCGTCGACCACGAACCCGGTGCCCTGGGACACGCTCGCGTCTTCGGTGTCGAAGTCGCGCACCGCGGTGACCCGGATCGACACCACCGACTGGACCACCCGCTCGAGGGTGGTCTCCCAGGTCGGGGCGACCGGCGAGGCCGGCGGGGCGGCGACCGCGAACGAACCGACGAACAGCGTCCCGAGGAGCATCCACATGCCGGCCCCCCTATCACCGCCACCGGCGCCGGCTCACCCCGACGCCGACTTCACCCCGAGGTCGAACCGGATGCGGACCACGACCCGGCTCGCGATCGGCTGCCCGTCGGACTCGGCCGGCTCCCACCGCCACTGGTCGAGCGCCTTGAGCGCGAACTCCCCGAGGTCGCGCGGACACGACCGGGCGGTGACCGTCGCGGGCCGCCCGCGCTTGTCCACTTCCACGTCGTACTCACAGGTGACCTCCGACTCGAGCGTCTCGGTCGCGAACGACTTCGGCAACTTCGGCGGTACGGTGGTCACCGCGTGTGCGATCCGGAACGTGTCGACGTACTCGGGCAGCGCCTTCGGATCGGTGACCAGGTCCTCCTCGGCGATCCGCAGGGACACGTGCCCGCCGTCCGCCGGCACCACGAACGTGCCCCGGAACCGGGCGTACCGCTCGCCCCGCTCCCGCTCGCCGGCCATCAGCAGCCACTGCGAGGCCGCCGCCTCGACCGGCGCGCGGATCGCCTCGTCACACGCCTCCGCCCACGCCCACACCCGCCGCTGCGAGTTCACCTGGAACAACACGTCGCAGGTGGCCTCGCGGCCGAGGGGCGGGATCTCCGGCCACCGAACGTCGTACACCCCGACCTGGGCGAACGACCGGTGGTCGGCGACGAACTTCGCCGGCCAGGTCGGCTTCGGGGGCGGCTCGGGCTCGGTGGGCAGGGGCTGGTCGAGCCGGTTGCGGCTGCGGGACCCGAGGTCCGGGTCGGGCGGGAAC